>NZ_CP043642.1 GCF_014217625.1 Leifsonia shinshuensis
GTGTTCGACGACGCCAAGACTGCGTGGTCGACCGAGCGCAACCTGCTGCGTGACCTTCTGTCTCAGGAGCAGTGGGACCAGGCACGTCGCACCACGATCAACGCGCACTACACCGACCCCGCCTACGTGCGGCAGATGTGGTCGACCCTGCAGGAACTGGGATTCGACGGCGGAACCGTGCTCGAGCCGGGCGCCGGCGCGGGAACGTTCATCGGCATGGCACCGGAGTCGGCGGCCATGGTCGGCGTCGAACTCGACGAGACCACCGCGGCGATCGCGGCGGCCGTCTACCCGCACGCGCAGATCCGCGCGGAGTCGTTCGCTGACACGAAGTACCCGGCCGGGCACTTCGACGCCGCGATCGGCAACGTCCCGTTCGGCAACGTCACCCTCCACGACCCGGTGCACAACGCCGGACGGCACTCGCTGCACGACCACTTCATCATCAAGTCGCTCGCTCTGACCCGGCCCGGCGGCATGGTCGCCGTCCTGACCAGCAGGTACACGCTCGACACCCAGAACCCCGCTGCCCGCCGGGAGATGAACAAGATGGCCGACCTGGTCGGCGCGGTCCGCCTCCCCTCGGGCGCACACCGTCGCGCGGCCGGCACCGAGGTCGTCACCGACCTGCTGGTCTTCCGCCGCCGGGAGCCCGGCCGTCCGGCTGCATCCGACGTCTGGGAGACCGTGCACGCCCACCAGGTCGACGGTGAGGTCGTCAAGACCAATGCGTACTTCGACACCCGCCCCGAGAACGTTCTCGGGACCTACACGATCGGGCCGAGCCAGTACGGGCCCACGCTCTACGTGACCGGCGACCTCGCCGCCGTCGAGACCAACCTGCGCACTGCACTCGACGGGATCGTCGCGGACGCGCGCGAGCGCGGCCAGCTGTTCACCGCGCGCTCCGAAGAGTCCCAGCTGCAGCAGAAGGAGCACCGACCGGAGCTTGCCGAGGTGTTCGACGGAACCCTCCTCGCCGAGGAGGACGGCAGCTTCGCGCAGGTGCAGGGCGGCCGCGCCGAGCCGGTGAAGGTTCCCAAGTCGGCCGCGGTCGAGCTGCGTGCGCTCCTGAGCCTGCGCGACCAAGCCCGAGTCCTCCTGGAGATGGAAGCCGCGTCCGCCGACGACACCGACGAACTCGAGCACGCACGCGAGGCGTTGCGCACCGACTACGAGCGTTACTCGACCAAGTACGGCCCGCTGAACCGCTACACCATGCGCGAGACCGGTCGCGTCGATGACGAGACCGGCACTCCCCGGATGGCTCGGATCACCCCGACCGCCACACGGATCCTCCGCCAAGACCCGTTCGGATCGCTGGTGATGGCGCTGGAGGTGTTCGACGACGAGAAGCAGGACGCCGTCCCCGCCTCCCTGCTCTCGCGGCGCGTCGTGGTGCCGCGGCCGGAGGTTCAGGGAGCCGAGACCCCGTCCGAGGCGATCGCGCTCTCCATGGACCGCACCGGAGGCATCGACCTCCCGCTGATCGCTCACCTGCTCGGCACCGACGAGAGCGAGGCGCGCGCCGCGCTCGGCACCCTCGTCTACGACGACCCCGCCCTCGACCGCCTGGTTCCCGCTGCCGAGTATCTGTCCGGAGACATCCGGGTCAAGCTCGACGCCGCCCGTGCCGCGGCCGAAGCCGACCCGGACCGCTTTGCACCCAACGTGCCCGCCCTCGAGAGGGTGGTGCCAGAACCTCTGACCATGGAGGAGATCGCCGTCCGGATGGGTGCGGTGTGGATCGACCCGGGCACTCACCAGCAGTTCCTGCGCGAGATCCTCCGTGAGCAAGGACTCACGGTCGAGAACCCGATGCCCGGCAAGTGGGTGGTCAAGTCGCAGATGCGGCGTTCGATCCTCGCCACCGACGAATGGGGAACCAGCCGCCGTCCCGCGCAGGACGTGGCCGAGGCGGTCATGGAGCAGCGGGCGCTCACCGTCTACGACGAGCTCGACGACGGCAAGCGCATCCTCAACCCGACCGAGACCCAGGCCGCGACCGAGAAGGCCGAGAAGCTGCAGGCGCGATTCGCGGAGTGGGTGTGGGAAGACGCCGAGCGCGCCCACCGCCTCACTGAGGAGTACAACCGCCGGTTCAACTCCATCGTGCTGCGCGACTACACCGACGCCGGCGACTACCTCACCTTCCCCGGCATGGCAGCCAACTTCACCCCGCGGCCGCACCAGCGCGCCGCCGTCGCCCGCATGATCTCTGAACCGGCGGTGCTGCTCGCCCACGAAGTCGGCGCGGGAAAGACGGCGGAGATGGCGATGGGCGCCACCGAGATGCGTCGCATGGGACTGATCAACAAGCCCATCGTCGTGGTCCCGAACCACATGCTGGAGCAGTTCGCCCGCGAGTGGCTTCAGATCTACCCGCAGGCGAAGATCCTCGCGGCCTCCACCGACGACCTCGCCGGCGACAAGCGCCGCCTGTTCGTCGCCCGCGCGGCCGCGAACGACTGGGACGCATCATCGCGACCCGGACGGCGTTCGAACGCATCCCGGTCTCCCCCGCGTTCGAGGCAGAGTACATCCGCGAACGCGTGCACGAGCTGGAGGCCAACCTCGCGGCCGCGCGGTCGGCTGGATCGTCGACAGTGAAGATGATCGAGAAGGCCAAGGTCCGCTTCGAGGAGAAGCTCAAGGCCAAGCTCGACAAGCCGGTCGACCCCGGCATCACGTTCGAATCCTCCGGCGTCGACTATGTGATCGTCGACGAGGCCCACGACTACAAGAACCTCACCACCGAATCCAACATCGACGCCGCCGCTATCCTCCCTGGATCCGGCCGCGCGACGGACCTCCACCTCAAGATGGAGTACCTGCGCTCCCGGCACGGCCTCCGCGCCGGGACGCTGGCCACCGCGACTCCGCTGGCGAACTCCATCACCGAGGCGCACGTCATGCAGCGCTACCTGCGCCCGGACCTGCTCCAGGCTGCGGGCGTCCTCACGTTCGACACCTGGGCGGCGACGTTCGGCGAGCTCGTCACCGAAATGGAGATGGGCCCGGCCGGCGGATTCCGGCTGAAGACCCGGTTCTCGAAGTTCCAGAACGTTCCGGAGATGCTGCGTATGTGGCACGTCTTCGCCGACGTGAAGACCGCCGAGGACCTCGGGCTGCCGGTCCCCCTGCTACGCGCGCGCCCGGACGGGGAGCGTGCACCGCACGTGCACGTCATCCCGCCCACTCCGGCATTGGAGTCCTACCTCGAGCACATCGGCCAGCGCGCCGAGATGGTCGCCGCGAAGGCGGTCCCGCCCGAGGAGGACAACATGCTCAAGATCGCCGGGGACGGCCGCAAGGCGGCACTGGACATGCGGATGGTCGGCGCCGAGCACGCTCAGCCCGGCAGCAAGCTCGAAGTCGTCGCCGCCACCATCCTGAACGAGTGGCAGGCGGGAAAGGATCTCACCTACCTCGACACGGTCACCGGCGAGGTCTCGGAGACCCCGGGCGGCCTGCAGATCGTCTTCAACGACCTCGGCACCCCGGCCAAGGACCGGTGGGACGCCTACAACGAACTCAAGCGGCTCCTCGTGGCCGGTGGGATGCACCCCGACCGGATCCGGTTCATTCATTCGGCGCGCAACGACGCCGAGAAGGGCCGACTGTTCGCCGCCGCGCGCTCCGGCCACGTCGACGTCCTGCTCGGGTCGACCGGCAAGATGGGCACCGGTGTGAACGTGCAGGCCCGCGCGATCGCCATGCACAACATCGACGTGCCGTGGCGGCCGGCCGACATCCAGCAGCGCAACGGTCGCGGGATCCGGCAGGGAAACCAGAACGCCGAGATCGCCGTGCACAACTACGTTGTGGAGCGCTCCTTCGACGCGTACATGTGGCAGACCGTCGAGCGGAAGGCCAAGTTCATCGCCCAGGTGATGCGCGGCAAGCTCGACGTACGCGAGATGGAAGACATCGGCGACTTCGCCCTCTCGGCCGCCGAAGCCAAGGCCCTCTCCAGCGGCAACCCGCTGCTACTCGAGCAGGCACAAGCCGCCGACCAGGCGGCGAAGCTGGAACGCCTCGAACGCGCGCACGCCCGCTCCCAGCGCAACCTCCACGAAATGCACGCCGTCGCGACCCAGCGCGCGCAGCTCGCCCAAGACCGCATCGAGATCCTGGAGCAGATGATTCCCTCGGCCGTCCCGACCGACGGCGACCGGTTCCGCGCCGTCATCGACGGGCGCGCGTACGACAAGCGCGCCGACGCGGCCGCGGCGATCGCCGTCTGGGCGCGAAGCAAGTACCTCGGCTCCCTCCCCGTGTACGCCGAACGCGACCTCGGCGAGCTTGGCCAGCTCGGCGGGTTCACGATCGACATGCGAACCCGACCCCAGCTCGGCTCGATCCAGATCGTCGCGGAGCTTCGCGGCGTCCCGAATGCCACCGTCTCGGTCGGACGAGAAGAGATGGCATCGCCCGGCATCGGCTACGTCACGCGCTTGGAGAACCTCACCGCCTCGCTGCCCAGGCTCCTCGCTGACCAGCGCGGGGCGCTCCGTGAGGCCGAGTCCACGCTGCAGGACGCACAGGCGCGCATCGGCCGGCCATTCCCCCGCGCTGCCGAACTCACCGAGGCGCAGCAACGCCTCACCTCGATCACCGCCGAACTCAACGCACTGGCCGCGGAAGCATCCAAGACCGCTCCGGCGGCCGCACCGACAGTCGACGCGGCCGCGGCTGGCGCGACCGCCGAGGCCGCCCGGCCCGTTCGTGTGGACGTGGACGCCATCACCAACCGGATCGACGCGCTTACAGCCCCCACGGACCCCCGGCCGACCTGGAAGCCAGACACCGTCCCGCCGCCCACTCAGCAAATCCGCTGACGGCCGAGAGACCGTCGGAGGGGCGTGCATCCAGGCGATGCGCGCCCCTTCTCGCTGTGCATGGATGGGGAACCGGTGTAGAGGTCACGCGCACGCCAGGCGCGGCGAAAGTAGCCGTCCGGGTTGCCGCTCTTTTCGTACCGCAAGCGGCACGAAAAGAGCGCCCTCAGCTGCGCTCTGCCGCAAGGCGCGCACATGGAGCGGAAGCGGCCCCTCTCAGCTTGCCGGTGCCGCTATCGAGCGTGTTGGGCAGCCGACCACATTATGCGAGACGTGCGGGAGGTTCAGGACTCGCCAGCTGCAGCGGGGGTGAGATCGAGGGGAAGCTCGATGACCTCGCCGCCGACGGTCACCGAGATGGTGGCGCTATCGGCCCCGACGGCGACCAGGTAGCTGCGCAAGCTGGTCAGCGTCATCCGGTCCGCTTCACGCTCGAACTTGCTCACCGTCTTGAACGACTTCTCCAGCCGCTCCCCTACCTGCCCTTGCGTCAGGCCCGCTGCCTTCCGCACCAGGTCTAGCTCGAATCCGGCCATCAGGTCCTCCACTCTCCGCCCCCATTCTCCCGGACTCGCGCCGAGCAAACTCACTCTACCAAAAAGGCGATTCGCCTTGAAAGTAGACTCTACTTTAAAGTAGAATAGAGAGGTAGGCAAGCGACGAGGAGGAAACCAATGAGCGACTACGCAACCACCTACCGGCTGACCCCTTACGACACCGGCGACCGCCTGGAGCCGCGCGACTGGGTGAAGGGCGAGGTGGCCTCCCCGTCCGGGCTCCCGCGACAGGCCATGCCGGACGACTTCGGCCGCGTCGACTTCACAGACGACGAGGGCACCACCCTCCTCACCGTCTTCGCCGAGCCCGACGGACACGGCGGCGTCCGCCTCGTGGTCTACGGCAACGTGCCGGTCACCATCGAGCGCGCCGACGACTCCGAGCGCATCCAGCTCGCCGACTAACCACCCCGGGTGCCGCCCGCGGGCGGCACCCCTCCACACCGAAAGGACATCCCATGCGGTTCTTCCCTCACAGCAAGGCCCTCGTCCTGCTGACCGTGCTCGGCCTGATCGCCCTCTTCGCCAGCGCCCCCACTGCCATTCCTTCGTGGATCGGCGTCATCGCCGCCATCGTCACCCTGACCTCCTTCGTGACGCTGATCGTCGGCATCATTGCCGGGATCTTCGCCACCTTCCAGCGGAGCACCCACCAGGAGGTGCAGCGATGAGCCAGCTCACTTTCGACCTGGACGCCATGATCCACGAGATGGACGTCGCGGCAGCGCCCGCGTGGACCGGCGCGCCGCTGCACTTCACCACCGGCTACTGGAACCCGGCTGACCTCGATGCCGCCTGGAACCGCTACCTCTTCGAGAACGGCCACTTCAACTGCCTCCAGGCCAGCCACATGTGGCACCGCCCCTACATCCAGGAGAAGCCGCTCGCCGTCGGAGCGCACACCATGGACCGCTTCGAAGCCGACCTCCGCCACTCCCACCTCTGCCCCGGATCCCGGTACCAGAGCGACACTCCCTGCACCTGCCTCGGGTCCACCCTCTACCAGGCCATCTGCACCGCCTGCGGCTGGCACCACATCAGCTCATCCGAGAACGACATGCTCGGAGCCTGGCATGACCACGCGATGCCGGGCTGGCGCACCCTCCCGGTCGCCCCCGAAGGCTGGCGCAACGACATGTCGGGCAAGCTCAGCAAGAACGGCCGCGAGTTCCTCGACGCCTACCCCACCGAGTGGACATTCGCAGGCGCACCGATCCTCACGGCCCGCAGCGGCATCGGCACCCGCGCCGTCCCCGGCCGCAGCCCATTCGGCGGCTACGACTTCGCCGCCGAGGTGATCCGATGATCGCCCACGTCACGGGCGGGGCGATCACCCCGCCCTACCCGGCCCTCCCGGTCGCCGTAGGCGAGGTCGCGCACGTCGACGCAGGGGCACTGAACGTCCAGTGCCCCTGCGGCAACTCCACCCGCTTCCACGCCGCCGACCGATCCGGACGGCTGGTCAGCGAGAAGCCGGGACCGGCCCCGGAGGGACTGGGCGAGATGCCCGAGACCTGCCTGGCAATCTGCGCCGACTGCGGCCGCGTCTACGACGACGCCGTGAACGACCTCGCCTCCACCGGCACCGCCACCATCGGCTCCCCCGTCCTCGCTCGAGTCAACACCACGAGCCCCGAGTGGCGGCGGGCGCTCGCCCTCGCCACCGAGGCCGGGAGGGCCGACGCCGACGCAAGCTCCTGCCCCCGCTGCGGCAGCGCCGAGAGCTTCCCCGCCCTCGTCTCCCTCCATGGCCAACCCACCTTCGTCACACGCTGCGCCTTCTGCGGCACCACCCGACCCTTCGCCCCCCACCCTCAGGAGCACACCATGACCGACACCAACGAACGCTTCGACCTCCCGGTCACCTACGGCGACGGCCGCGTCTACATCGCGCACACCGTCAGCGGCTACCGCTGGAACGGATACCTCTGCCCGGCCTTCACACGCGACGTCGCCGACCAGATCGCCGCCGACCTCGCCCGGGATGAAGCCCAGGCCCCGGACGAGTTCCGCACCCTCGTGCGCTGGAACGACGAGCTGCAGGCCTATCTCCTCCAGAGCGCCCAGTACGAAGAAGCGGGAGATCCGCCGGAGATCGTCCGCGGGCATGACTCCCGGGGCGTCACTGTCTATTCCATCGGCGGAGGCAGCTGGACCTGGAGTGCCGCGGAGACGTCGCCGGCCTCACCCGTCCACTGACCACCGCCACCCAAAAAATCTACTAAAACGTAGATTCCCCTTGAAAGTAGACTCTACTTTAAAGTAGAGTAGAGAGGTAGGCGAGAGACCCCACAACGAAAGGCATCGACCGTGACCACCATCCGAATCACCACCACCGCGGGGGTGCGGGCACCGCGCCCCCGCCGCATCCCGCGGGCCAAGCAGGCGCGGATGTTCACCGCGGCGTACAGCGTCCTCCTCGGCTTCATCGCTGCCCTCGTGATCGTCGCGGCCGCGGACATCGTCCCCGCCTTCGCCGCCGGTCACATCGGGGCGCGGCCCGTCGCCAGCAGCAGCCTCGCAGCCGCGCTGGTCATCTTCCTCTTCGTCATCCCGGCCGTCGCGGCCCTGCAGCTCCACGTCGAGCGTGCGGGAGGTAAGCGCTGATGCTGGCCACTCTCGAATCCGACGTGACGATGACCGACCTCTTCGCCGGGGCGGGCGGATCATCGACCGGCGCCGGACAGGTGCCCGGGGTCAAGGTCAAGGTCGCCGCGAACCACTGGGACGTCGCGATCGACATCCACGCGGCGAACCACCAGAGCACCGATCACGCGATCGTCGACCTGCACCAAGAACGGCCGTCGTTCTTCCCGTCGACCACGATCCTCTGGGCCTCCCCGGAGTGCACGAAGTGGTCGCAGGCCAACGGGTCCAAGCTGCCGGACATCGAGGAGGGCCTGTTCGAGGACCCGCTCTCCGACGAGGCGAAGACCCGCTCGCGCCTGCTCATGTTCGACGTGCTGCGCTTCATCGAGCACCACCGCTACCGGCTCGTCGTCGTCGAGAACGTCGTCGACATCGCCATCAACGCGAAGTACCGCACCGCCTGGACCGTGTGGCGGCAGGAGCTGCGGGCGCTCGGCTACAAGTTCCGCGTCGTCTCTCTCAACGCCATGCACGCGCAGAAGTTCGGCGCTCCCGCTCCCCAGTCCCGCGACCGCATCTACGTCGTCGCCTGGCCCGAGGCCGACAAGGCACCGGACCTCGACCGCATCCTGCGGCCGCTCGCCTACTGCTGGAAGTGCGGCGAGATGCGTGAGTCGGTCCAGTCCTTCAAGCCCGGCCGCACCGTCGGCCGCTACCGCCAGGCCTACGTCTACTGCTGCCCCGGCTGCGGCTCCATCGTCGAGCCCGGCTACCTCCCCGCATCGGTCGCGATCGACTGGTCCATCCCGGGCCGTCCGATCGGCGACCGCCTCAAGCCCAAGACCCGCCTGCGCGTGGCCGCCGGGATTGCCCGCTACTGGGGACCGACGCACCTGGAGGCGGCGGGCAACACCTACGACGCGGCCGACCCGCACCACCCGCACCACGGCGAAGCCGACGCCTACTACCGCAGCTGGCCGATGACCGAGCCGCTGAAGGCGCTGCACACGAGCAACTCCAAGGCACTCGCGATCCCGGTCGACGGCCGTGACGGCAAGAACGCCTACCCCGTGGACGAGGCGCTGCGCACCCAGACCACACGCCTGGAGACCGCGCTCGCCTACGCGCCCGAGCGCACGCCGTTCATCGCCGAGATGTACGGCACCGGGACCGTCCGCCCGGTGACCGAAGCCGCCGGCACCTTCACCGCCGGAGGCAACCACCACGCGCTGGTGACCCCCTTCGTCACCCAGTTCCGTGACCGAGTGCGTGACCTCGACCCGTACACCGAGCCGATGCGCACCGTGGTCGCCGACGGCGCGAACCATGCCCTCATCCACCGAATGAACGGCGGCGGAGCCGAGATGACCACGCCCGCCAGTGAACCGATGCGCACCCTGACCACAGCCGGGCACCAGGCGATCATGCAGCAGCCCCGAGGGCAGCGCGCGCCGATCAGCGCCAAGGACCTGGACGCCGCCATGGCGTTGGTCCCCGACACCCTGCTGCGCATGTTCCTCCCGACCGAGGTCGCCGCCGGGATGGCCTTCCCCGCCGACTACATGTGGCAGCCCACCAACCGCCTGAAGCCCGTCTCGCAGCGCGACATCACGAAGGCGGCGGGTAACGCGGTCTGCCCGCCCTGCGCGCGCGACATCGTGGGCATCTGCGTCGAGACGATGGGGCTGGTGGGATGAACGCCCCGGCGCCCCTTCTCTCGCAGCGGTGGGGGTACCGCCAGCACAGCTGGCGGCACCCCGCCGACGGCGGCTTCCACGCCCCGTCCTTCGACGTCGTGCGGCTGCCCGAGCAGCTCGCCCGCGAGTTCGTCACCCGACATCACTACGCGGCATCCTTCCCCGCCGCCCGGTTCAGCTACGGCCTGACAACCACCGACGACCGCCTCGCCGTCGACGGCACCACCGTCGGCGGCCGCGCCCTGGTCGGCGTCGCGGTCCTCAGCGTCCCCATGCGCGCCAGTGTGCTGAGCAACGTCTTCCCGGAACTGCAGCCGAACATGCAGACGCTCGAGCTCGGTCGGCTCGTCCTCACCGACACCCCGGCGAATGCCGAGTCCTGGTTTCTTCGCCGCGTGTTCGAAGGAGCCGCCAGTGAGGGCATCCGCGGCGTCGTGTCCTTCTCCGACCCCATGCCGCGCACCCGCACCGTCGTCGACGAGAACGGCCGAGAGCACGTCGACGAATATAAGAACGGCCACATAGGCGTCTGCTACCAGGCTACGAACGCGCTGGCCCTCGGTCGCTCCACCCGCCGGACCCTCACCTACCTGCCGCGCCACGGCCTCGTGCTCAGCGACCGCACGCTGCAGAAGATCCGCGCGCAGGAGTCCGGCGCGGACGGCGCAGAACGTCGCCTCGTCGCCCTCGGCGCACCAGCTCGCCGCGCCAACGAGAACCCCTCCAGCTGGCTCCGTCATGCACTCCAGGAGCTGCACGTCACGCGCGTGAGACACCCGGGCAACTACCGCTACGCATGGGCGATCGGCACCCCCAGCGAGAGACGTCGCACCCGGATCGGATTGCCCCGCACTCCGTACGCGAAGCCCGACCAGGATCTCCTCGCGCTCCTCTAGCCGCAGGGCCGGCCCCGGGCCGGCGTGAAGGCAGGCTCCGCCGCCCTCACACTCCCGTGGCCGAGGCGAGCGCCGCGACGACCAGCTTGACGAGGAACGGGACGGGTAGCCGGAGCATCGAGAGGGGGAATCGTACTAGCGGCCGCTCTCCGCCTGTCAAGGGCCGCTCCCTCCCCTGCACCTCCAGATGGTCGGGGAAGGTGCTCCGCACCTGCGATCCAAGACTCGTCCGCGCTGGGGGTCGGTCGGAACCCTTGACAGGCTCCGGCGTCCGCCAAGTCGGTCCCCTTATTCGATGATCCGCCCACCTCTGATTCCGCGGACACCTAACGAAAGGGAAGAACCGATGAACACGCAGAACACCACCAGCAGCTTCGACCAGATCGGCGGCTACGAGGTCCCCGTCGACCCCATGGACCTGCTCGGCTGCGACTCCTGCCAGTAAGTCCAGCACCAGCTCACCGCGAGAGGAGAAGACGATGACCCGCTACACGCCGACCGAGATCCTGCAAGCCGGGATCGACCAGACGCGCGAGACATTCGCCGACCTGTACGTCGCCACCGACCGCGCCCGCAAGGCGATCGACTTCCACTGGCACCGAGTGAACGTGGACGCTGCAGTCCAGCCGATCGACGGCGAAGAGCGCCTGCCGGAGCACGCCGCCGGCGCTGGCTTCGGCAACGAGCTCGCGCTCCCCGCCCGCCCCGTCGACCTGACTCGTCTCACCGACGCCGGCCTCGCCCTGTTCGCGATCGGCGCGCGCATCGCCCTCCTCGAGCGCGACGAGCTGACCAAGGAGCACGAGCGACTCACCCAGCAGCTGCACTGGGCACGTACCTCCCCCGCAAACGACGAGTGGCGTCGCTACGTCGCCGCCCTGATCCGCAACCACGAGGCCTACCTCCACCGCCAGCAGCCTCGGGTCTCGACCCCCGTTACCCCGTCGGCATGGGCGGTCCGCGTCCCCGGCACCGACACCATCCTCCCCGCGGTCCCCCAGCACACGCTGCCCGCGGCCGCCTAGACCTCACACACCTCGAAAGGAACCCTCATGGCCACCACGAACGACGCAACCTGGCTCCAGCGCAAGCTCACCGAGCTCTGCCCCAACATCACCATCACCGTCACCCGCGACGCGCAGAACAACCTCGTCGCCACCGGCAGCAGCACCCTCGGCTCGTTCACCGAACGCAGCGCCGACCACGACGTCGACACCCGCGACGAGTTCTACAACGCCGTGCGCGGATACTTCCTCGACCTCGACCACGACACCGCCCGCGCCGCCGTCAAGGCGGCCGTCCCGGAACTGCCCTACCCGACTGTCCCACTGACCGGCGCGGAGCCCTCAGGCATCACCAGCCCAGACGCCGACAACGGCGTCGACTACATCGGCTGCGGAGCCACCGAGTGCGCCGGCGACTGGGACGTCTCATACCTCGCCGCAGACGGCCACCTCTGGGACAGCCGACGAATCGACGAGGCCGAAGAGAACGACGTCCTCGCTGGCTACACGGTCTGCAACCACTGCGGCCGCGTCTACCCCAACGCGCACCGCTACCAGGGCCCGCTGCCTACCGTCGCCCGCATCGACGTCACCACCGATACCTGGCTCGACGCGCTCGACCTCTACAACCACCGCACCTTCGCCACGCAGCCCACCCGCCCCGCCAACCAGGAGGAGCAGTGACCGCAGCCTGACCCAGGCAACGACGAAGCGGCGGGGAGAACCAAGTCGGTCCTCCCCGCCGCTTCGTGGTGAGCGTGGTCCGATGCTTACGCGGCGACGTGCTCGCCGTCGCCCTCAGACTCGAACGACTCCTCCGCAGGAGCCTGCGACGTCACGACATTGGGCCACGACGGCCCCGCAACATCCGACGCCGGCTGTCCCCCCGCTGGCGCTCCCGCGGCCGGCGCCGCGTCGACCAGCTTCGACAGTCGGGTGACCTCAGCCGTGCTGATGCCCAGCAGGTCCGCGATGGTCGCGACCGTCTCCAACGAGCGCAGCTCCGCGATCACCTTCCCCTGCTGCAGCTCGAGCGCGCTCTGCTGCGCGTCGAACTCCCGCATGGCCTCCTCGCGCTGCGCCGCGAGCTGATCGAGCTTGTCCAGCGACAGGTAGTACGCCGTCGCCGCATCCTCGATGCGGGCTTCCTTCTTCTTCTGCTCCTCCAGCTGAGCCGCACGCGCGGCACGCGCGCGCTCCCGAGCGAGGGTGGAGGCGGACTTGGGCTTCGTGGTCTTTGCCGACATGGGCACACTCCTTCATCGAGTTGTCCATGCTCAACCTCCACTTGAGCACCTAACGCCGCGATTCTATCCGCCCGCCGGCCCTCGCCGCAGGCGGCGCACCACTTCCAGCACGAAGGGACCCCGCGTACCGAACAGCCCAGCAACCACCAGCCAGCACCACCAGCAACTCACCCTCCAGAGCAGCCACCACCAGAGCAACAGTCAATCGCCGAGTCATGCGATACCCGACCTCAGAGCAGCGACCAACTACACTGAGACACCAGAAACAACACACCTCTTGCACTAGCAGTGTGCGGAACGGCCAAGCAGGAGCAAAAGGGCTGATAAGCCCGGGAATCTGATCCGAAAGGAGGGCGGCTGCCGATGATGACAGTCCACGTCCTCCACGCCGGAGACGGGTACACCTACCTCACCCGGCAGGTCGCTTCCCATGACCAGACACGCAAGCGCGGCGAAGACCTCACCGATTACTACACCGCCGAGGGCAACCCCGCCGGCGTCTGGTTCGGTAAGGGGGCGGCCGCGCTCGGAATGTCGGGAGAGGTCTCCGAGGAGCAGATGAAGGCCCTGTTCGGTGAGGGGCTGCGCCCGGACGCGGACGAGTTCATCAAGGCGAAGATTGCCGAAGGGATGAGCGCCAAGGAGGCGCACGCGGCCGCCCGGTTGGGGCGGCGCTTCATGGTGCCGCAGACCGGCACGGACGAGTGGGCGAAGATGGTCGGCGCCGCGTACCGCGAGTTCCGCACCGCCCACGGCCGCGTTCCCGAGCCGGGCGTCGAGCGCGATCTGATCCGCTGGGACCTCGCCACCAGCCACCTGCAGGAGCAGCTGGGCCGGGCGCCGAAAGATGCCGAGGTCTCCCGGTTCCTTGCCACGATCGGCAAGCAGGACCGCCAGCCGGTCGCCGGATACGACCTGGTCTTCACCCCTTCCAAGAGCTTTTCCGTGCTCTGGATCCTGGCCGACAAGGAACGCTCCCAGCAGCTGCACGAGATCCACAACGACGCGGTCCGCATGACGCTCAACTGGATCGAACAGGAGGCCGGTAAGACCCGCGTCGGTGCCGGCGGGGTCGCCCAGATGGACACCCACGGGCTCACCGTCACCATGTTCGAGCACTTCGATTCCCGATCCGGTGACCCCAACCTGCACACCCACGCAGCCGTCTCCACCAAGGTCCAAGGCGTCGACGGCAAGTGGCGCAGCTTGGACGGACGCATCCTCCACAACCTCGGTGTCGCGGCCTCCGAGCGGTACAACATGCTCGTCCAGGTGCTGTCCATGCAGCGCCTCGGGCTGGCCTGGACCGACACCAGCCGCGGCCGCGACAAGCGCCCTGTGCCGGAGATTGCGGGTGTCGATCAGAACCTCTGCCGGGCGCGCTCCAGCCGCCGCGTCGCCATCGAGGACGAGTACGCCAAGCTCGTCAAGGAGTACGTCACCACGCACGGCCACACTCCCCCGCGCAAGGCGCAGCAGGCCATGTTGGAGAAGGCGAACCTCGCCACACGCGAAGCCAAGGACCAGCTGCGCAGCCTGGACGAGATTCGCGAGACGGAAGCCCAATTCGCCGAACAGTACCTCGGCGTCGGCGGTACGCAGGCCATGCTCGACGACGCATTCAGCGCCGCCGACATCGGCGAACGCGCCCGCCTCCTGGAGCCGATGGACCTCGACCAGGTCGCCGAGTACGTCCTGCGGAGCGTCGAGAGCTCGCGCACCACCTGGCGCATCGACCACCTTGAAGCCGAAGCCAACCGCGCCGTCGCCGCCTACTTCACGACTCACCCGGAACTCGACCCACTCGCCTTCCGGGATGCCCTCCTGCAGCGCGCCGTCGACCTCTCAGTACGGCTGACCGCAGATGATCCGAACCCGGTCCCTGCGGCGCTGCAGCTCGCCAACGGGTCCTCCATCTACCGCCTCTACCGCGGTGAGACCTACACGTCGCAGCGCATCCTCGATACGGAAGAACGCCTCGTCCAGGCTGCGCAGACCACCGCCGGATTCCGCGTCCCCGAGGACGTATTCGACGCGACCCTCGCGGAGGTGAACGCCGCCCAGATCGCCGCAGGCAAGTACGCGCTCGACCCAACCCAGGCCGCACTCGCACGTCACTTCGCTACCAACGGTGGACTGATCGACATCGGAATCGGGCCCGCGGGAACCGGCAAGACCACCTCCATGCGCGCGTTCGCTCGCGCCGTCGAGGCCGCTGGCGGCCGCGTGCTCGCCGTCGCGCCCTCGGCCGCGGCATCGACAGTCCTGGCGGAGGAGATCGACGTCGAGGCCGACACTGCTGACAAGCTCATCCAGATCCACACCACCGGAACGCCCGAGCAGCGCGCCAGCGACCGGTACCGGATCGACGCCAACACCGTGCTTCTGATCGACGAGGCAGGCATGGCCAGCCTTCCGATGTACGCCAAGCTCCTGGACCTCGCTGAAGCGCACGGAGCCAGCATCAAGGCGCTCGGCGACTACCAGCAGCTCGCCGCCGTCGAAGCCGGCGGCACCCTGCGGCTCCTCGATAAGACAGTCGGGGCGGTCGCGCTCGAACACGTCTACCGGTTCGTCGACCAGGACGAAGCCGCCGCGACCCTGCGTCTCCGCGACGGCAAGGAGTCCGCACTCGACTTCTACGTCACCCGCGGCCGCACGCACGGCGGTCTCCGGATGACGCTGCTGGAGGACATCTACGACGCCTTCCTCCGCGACGAAGCCGAGGGCAAGGAAGCGCTCATGCTGGCGGCCACCAATGAGGAAGTCGTCGCCCTCTCCGCCCGCGCCCGCATCGACAAGATCGCGGCCGGAACCGTCTCGGCCGAAGGCCCAACCCTGCACGACGGCAACCGCGCCGGCGTCGGCGACAGGATCGTCACCCGCGACAACAACCGCCGGTTGCGTGCCAACCAGGGCAAGGACTTCGTCGCCAACGGTGACCTCTGGCATGTCCTCGAAGTCGGCGACGACGGCTCGCTGAAGGTCAAGAGCATCCGCCACGACGGCGTGGTGACCCTCCCGGCCTGGTACGTGGCCGAGCACGTCGAGCTGGGCTACGCCACCACCGTCAACCGCTCCCAAGGCATGACCGTTGACACCACCCACACGATGATCGACCCGGATGGAACCGCCCGCGAACAGCTGTATGTGGCGGCGACGCGCGGCCGCCAAGGCAACCACCTGTACGTGATCACCGACGACACTCTGGCCGCCGACGGTCACAGCCCTGACCGCGACAAGGACTCCATCCTTCACGGCCTCGAACGGGTCCTCGCCCGCGAACAGGCAGAGCTCTCCGCCACCGAGACGCTGGAGCAGGAGCAGGAAGCAGCTAACTCGCTGCAGCGGCTCGTGCCGGTCTATGAGGACGCCAACGTGCGCGTCCTCGGCGAAATCACCAAGATGAAGATGGAGATCATCGTGCGCAGCGTCCTGGACCGCGACGCGGCCAGCCGCATCACTGACGACCCGGCATGGGCGACTCTTGCCGAACGTCTTGCCGCGCACGAAGCACGGGGGTCGGACGTGCGAGCGCTCCTTCGCGACGCCACGGCGACCCGGGAGATCGACGGCTTCAACGAAGCTCGTTCGCTGGCTAAGGTGCTCCACTACCGTGTCGGCGACCCCGCCGGCGCACCCACCATCGAACTGCCGTCGTGGATCACCCCGCCGCCGGGAAGTGTGGGACACGATCCGACGGTGCGTGACTGGGTGAACGAGCAGGCCGACCTGATCGCGAACCGCATTCACACGCTCACTGAACGTGTGGAAGCTGCGCGGCCTGTGTGGATGGAGTCGCTTGGGTACGCTCCGGAGGACAGCGCACAGCGGGCGCTCTGGCGGCGCAACCTGGCGCGCATCGTCGCCTACCGCGACTTCCACCACATCACCGTCGACACTCCCATCGGGCCGCCGCCTGCTCATGACGACCCGGCTTACGCGGATGCCGTCGCCGCGCTCCGCGCGCTCCGCGGCACCGCAGCGACCGCGCCTTCGGACGCGGCACCGACTCCTCCGACGGCTACACCACTCTCCGACCGCGTGGGCGAGATAACAGCTGAGCCCTCCCGGCAGACGCTTGCCGACGTCGTCGACGAGAACACCCGAGAGCGCCGGGAGCGCCAAATCTGACTAGTCCGGCGTCGGCTCTCAGGCGTCCGTGCGGTCTGTAGTCTCCCTCGGAGCTGAGTTCACCGTGGAGGCAAGGGTGTCAAACCCCTCGCGCACGAGTTCCTCCGGCGTCGCGTCGAGCGGCAGACGAAAGCGGTCGGCAATGGTGGGCATGAGTAGCCTTCCCAAGGTCATGGCCCCACGAGGTGTGGAGTCCACGCCGGCATTTGCGGCGACGCTCCGACCCGATTCCGGGGCGCAGGCGCCCCCAACCGAGCCGTGCGCAACAAGAGACGGCCGCTCCCCTAATCAGGGAACGGCCGTCGTCAGTTGAACGGGTACTAGAGCGTGTTGATCAAGTGGTTTCCGGTTCTGGTTGGCGAGTCTTGAACGGTGACGCGACACGAGGTCTCTGACGAGGTGTGGGCCGTGCTGGAGCCGCTGATGCCGGTGTCGACGGGGAGGTCTCGGCCGTGGGCGGATCACCGCTTTGCGGTCGAGTGAATGGCGTGGAAGTACCGAACCGGTGCGCCGTGGCGGGACGTGCCGGAGCGGTTCGGGAAGTGGAACTCGATCTACAAGCGGTTCAACCGGTGGGCCGAGGATGGCACCTGGGAGAAGTTGCTTGCCGAGGTGCAGTAGCAGTCCGACCCGGCGGGGAAGATCGACTGGGTCGTGTCGATCGACTCCACGATCACACGCGTGCATCAGCACGGTGCGACTCTCGCACGCACCACAGGGGCTCTGCCGAATCACAAGAATCCGTGGTTCGAGCCGCCTGATCACGGGATCGGACGGTCTCGCGGCGGGCTGACGACCAAGGTGCATCTGGTTGCCGACGGCCGAGGCAGGCCGCTGGGCATGACCGTCACCGGCGGCAACGTTAACGACACCACGATGATGACCGCGGTGCTCGAGGACATTCGTGTCCCACGCGCTGGGCGGGGCCGGCCGAGGACTCGACCGGACCGGGTGCTCGCCGACAAGGGATACCCGTCGAATGCGAACCGCGCCTGGCTGCGCGAACACGGGATCGCCGCGACCATTCCCGAGCGCGATGACCAGATCGCCCACGGCGCAAGAGGCCGGGCCGGCCGATCGGGTTCGGTGATCAGCAGCAGGAGCGCTACAAGGGCCGAAATGTCGTCGAGCGCTGCTTCAACAGGCTCAAACAATGGCGCGGCACCGCGATGCGATCAGACAAGACCGCCCGCAACTACCGTGCCGCCATCAGCCTCGCCGCCACACTGATCTGGATCAAGGCCGACTTGATCAACACGCCCTAGTGCCCCGGCGGTTTCCGGGGGCGCCGGCTCGCGTGGTCGAGCTTCGCGTGCGCCCGGCGGACGCGCAACGCGTCGGTGAGCGCCAGCGCCACGGTCAGGCCGGCCACCACGAGTCCGATGGTGAGCGGCACGAGGGCGCGGAGGTCGAGGTCGTTCATGCGTCACCTCGCCGTCGTAGGAGCGAACGGAAACCGAGCCGGCTCTGGTCGAGGGGCTGGACGGGAACGGGTTCGGGGTCCTCCGACCGCCAGGAGGCCTCTTTGATGCCGTCTTCGAGGGAGATCGCCGTGATGACGCTGTCGAGCAGCGCCGGCGCCGCGCCCTCGATGAGGACTTCGGCGTCGAGCCTGGAGAGCTCGTGGCCCTTCTCCGTGGTGGCGTCGAGGTGGCTGCTCATGGCGTGGACGATGATGTCGGGTTCGCTGAGGAGTTCGCTCAGCCGCGCCCGGACCTCCGGCTCCCGCGCGTCGTCGACGAGCACGGTGAGGGCGTAGGCGCCGATGGTGTCCGTCTTGGCCACGGGCGCCCGGTCGACCAGCCGGCCCAGCGGACGGAGCAGCAGGTGGATGGCCAGCACGATGCCGGTGGTGGTGAGCGCGGGGACGACGTGGCCGCCGGCGGCCTGGCAGCCCACGGCGGCGGAGCACCACAGAGTGGCGGCGGTGTTCAGCCCCTGCACCGTGAACCCCTGCCGCAGGATCACACCACCGCCGAGGAACCCGACACCCGAGACCACGTACGCGGCGATCTGCAACGGCGCCTGGGGCACATTGGCCTGGATGCCGAAGAGGACGAACGCGGCCGCGCCGACGGCGACCAGTGATTGGGTGCGGAGTCCAGCGGTGCGGGAGCGGTACTGTCGCTCCAGCCCGATGAGGAGGCCGCATCCGCCCGCGAGCAGCAGCCGCAGCAGGTAGTCCAGGTCGGTGATGCTCACGGGTGATGCTCCTTCAGGCCTCAGGCGGGTCGCGGGTCGCGTGGTTCCGCGATCAGGGGGCGCGGGTACGCCCGCGTTCGCGCCAGTCGTCGGGGATGGACTCCTCGAGGGCGTCGTCCACGGTGATGATGCCGACGAGCTCTCCGTCATCCGCGACCACGGGCACCGACAGCAGGTTGAAGTCGGCCATGGTGTTCACGACGGCGACGGCATCGTCCGACGGGGCGACCGCGACCGGCTCGGTCTCGGCGATCTCGCTGACGGGTGCTTGCGGGTCGGCGCGGAGGAGCTCGATGAGGCCGACGGCGCCGATCAGGCGGTTCTCGGCGTCGACGACGTGAACGGTGGTGAGCGCCTGGTCCTGCATGCTTGCGTCGCGCACCGCCTCCACGGCGTCGCGGGCGGTGGTGTCGGGAGGGACAGCCAGGTACTCGACGCCCATCATGCCGCCGGCGCTTCGGTGCTGGTAGCGCATCAGCCGCAGCACATCCTCCCGCTGCGGAGCCGGCAGCGCATCCAGGACGTCCGTCCGCCGATCCTGCGGGAGATCGAGGATGGCGTCGACGACGTCGTCCGCGTGCATGCGGCTCAGGACCGCCGCGATCTCCGCGGTGTCCCTGCTCCTGAGCACGCGGGCCTGCTCGTCGTCGTCGAGCTCTTCGATGACGTCGGCTTCCAGCTCCGGGTCGCCGTGCAGGTGCTCGAACAGGTCGGCGCGCTCGCTCTGGGTCGCTGATTCGATGACATCGGCGATCTCGGCGGCACGGAGACCGTCGAGCCGGCGGAAACGCGAACGCAGCGCCGCCGACGGCGCGTGACCGATCAGAGCGTCGAACGATTTCCAGTCCCGGACCGGATGGTCGCGTCGACCACGCCACAGCGGCGCGCTGACGTCGACCCCCGTGGCCACCCAGCCCTGGCCGTCGTACCGGATGGCGATGTCGTAGGCGCGGACCAGCCGGGCGTGCTCGACATCGACCAGACGGTGTCCGAGCACGGCCTCCTTCAACAGCACCTCGCCGGGCCGCCGCTCGAACGGCCGAAGATCCAGGCGGGCCGTGCCGAGGGTGATCGACCCATCGCCGAGCTCCGTGATGCTCTCGGCCGGGACGAACACGGATCGGCCGCCGACCCGCGCCACCAGTCCGGTGACGGCAGGGTAGCCTTCGGGTCCGAGGCGGACGATCAGGTCGGCCAGAGCGCCGATCTGGGTGCCGTGCCCGTCGCGGATCGGGCCGCGCAGCAGGCGGGAGAGCATCACCGTGGTGTCGGCGGTGGTGACTGCGTCGTTCATGACTTCCACGTCCTTTCAGCAGAATTATGCGGGTGAGCGGGTCAGTGGCCGAGGGCCAGTTGCACGACCCGGACGATGACCAGGATCATCGCGATCAGCAGGTACCCACGGAGGACGCTGAGCCCGAGCCGGCGCCCGGTCGAGAGCTTCGGCGGGTTCAGCAGCGCCAGGGGCGGCATCCGCCAGCCGGCCCGGTCGCTGCGGGCGACCGCCGGCGCGGCCGGGGCGGGGTGCCGCAGCCGCCAGATGCCGAAGGCGACACCGACCGCCACCGACAGTGCGCCACCCACGGCGAGGATCAGGACGATCTGGCCGCTGGTGATGCTCGGGAAGATCACACTCGCCGTCAGGACCAGCGACAGTATCACGAGCACCGCGATCACCGCGGAGGTGAACACGTTGAGCCAGCGCCCGTTCACCCACGGCCCCAGCACTTCCTTGTCGTTGCACAGCAGAAGCAGGAACACCGTCGCCGACGGCAGCAGCACCCCGGCGAGGACCTGCACACCGACGGTGATCAGCCCGAGCGGGCTGCCCGGCAGCACCACCACCGCGGCGGCTACAAGGAGCAGTCCGGCGAACACCGCGTAGAACCCCTTCGCATCGCGGACCTTGCGGTGCAGGGAGTGCTTGAGCCCGAGGGTGTCGCCCAGCGCGTACGACGTGGACAGGCCGACCGCGGCCGCACCGATGATGGACGCGTCGATCAGTGCGATAGCGAACAGGATGCCGGCGACCTTCCCGACGTACTTTCCGATCCCGGCGGCGACTCCGGCCGCGTCGGTGAAGTTGCCGAACTCGGGCTGCCCGGCGAAGACCGCGGCCGGGACGGCCATGAGGATCGCGCCACCGATGACCACGATGACGATCCCCACCCACAGGTCGACCTTCTCGTAGGGGATGAACCGGGGAGTGATGCGCTTGTCGATGATGTAGGACTGCTGGAAGAACAGTTGCCACGGCGCCACGGTGGTGCCGACGATGCCGATGATCAGCAGCATCACCGTCGACAGCTCCGCCCCGGCCGGGAGCCCGGGCACGAAGAACCCGCGCGCCACCTCGGTGAGCGACGGGTGCGCGAGGAACGCCAGCGGGACCAAGATCAGCGACCCGAAGATCAGGAACATGCACAGCCGTTCGAACCGCCGGAACGATCCCGTGGACGCCGCAGCGATGATCACCACCGCGGCGATGATGACGCCGGGGATCTGTGGCAGCCCCAGGTAGCTCAGCCCCAGGCTGATCCCGATGAACTCGGTGACGATGGTCAAGGCGTTCAGCAGGAACAGGTCGATGACGCTGAACGCGCCCCAGAACTTCCCGAACCGCTCCAGGATCAACCGGGCGTGCCCCACCCCCGTCACCGCCCCGAGCCGCAGCACCATCTCCTGGTTCACGTAGAGCACCGGCACCAGCAGCAGCAGCGTCCACAGCAGGCTGTACCCGTAGTTCTGACCGGCCTGCGTGTAAGTGCCGAAGGCACCCGCGTCGTTGTCGCCCACCATCACGATCAGGCCGGGACCCACGATCGCCAGAAGCGTCTTCAGCTTCGCGGACAGTTTGGTCCGTGCGGCGTCGTCTCCGACGGGGATGGTGCCGAAGGCACCCTGGATATCGCCGACGTGCGCCGAATCGAGGACGGCGTTCTGTGGGGGCGGGGTCTGCATGGTCGAGGGCATGGCGAATCGCTTTCTCTTCGGCGGCGCGCGGGGAATCGGCGCGCGCCGTCGCGGGCACGAGCAGGAAAGGTGGCCGCGTTCGGCGGCCGGAACGGGTCGGAAGGACGCGTTCAGAGCAGGGAGGAGGGAGCGATCGGCTCCCGTCTATCGCACTCGCTCATCGCTCACCTCCCGTTTCGGATCCCGCGTGCCTCCAGGACCGCCGAACCCGGCGGCGCCTCTCCACGTAAGACCTTTGGCACTCCGCGACGTCACCCGGGAACCGGGAGCCAATCGGGGCCACCCCTTAAGCCGGGGAGACCTGTCCTGACCCATGGCGTCTCTCGACATTTGGGGTCGCTGGCATGTGTTCGCGAAGGAGCCTCAGCTAACGATCGGCACCTACAAACGTGATGGTACACCGAAAATCGCTTATCTGCATATATACGCAGATGAAGATTTTCGCAGCCATCGGCGGAGCTTCCACCCCGTCGATTTCACGGCGTCAGGTCGATGGTAGGGCGGACTTCAGACGGCCGCCAGCAAGCTGAGCCACGCCTAACCTGGCGGGCCCGTTCAGTCACGTAGGCCTCGCGCCGATCTTCATAGCCAGTTCATCGGCATCGTTCACCCGCGTGCCACTTTCGGAGGGTGCTGCGTTCAGTGCGCGCCAAGAGCGTGTGTTCGTCTGGGGCGCGGTTCCCTGTGAGCTCTCCGGCGTCGATCAGGTCTTATCGAAGGAGAAGTGATGTCGTCGAAATCTCGTGGGCTGCGTCGCGGCCTCGTCGCTGTCGGCCTGGCCGGCGTCGCCGCGCTCGCGGTCGCCGCTCCCGCGCTGGCGCAGCCGACCGACGGTCACGGTGAGCGCAGTAACGCTGAGCACAGCGTGCACCTCGCCAAGGGCGACCTGCTGGTCAGCAGCGGCCTGCCTCGGCCGTCGGCAACCAGATGCACCTTGGTCGTCAGCCCGCCGCGAGACCGTCCGATCCCGTGATCAGGCGGCTCGAACCACGGATTCTTGTGATTCGGCAGAGCCCCTGTGGTGCGTGCGAGAGTCGCACCGTGCTGATGCACGCGTGTGATCGTGGAGTCGATCGACACGACCCAGTCGATCTTCCCCGCCGGGTCGGACTGCTACTGCACCTCGGCAAGCAACTTCTCCCAGGTGCCATCCTCGGCCCACCGGTTGAACCGCTTGTAGATCGAGTTCCACTTCCCGAACCGCTCCGGCACGTCCCGCCACGGCGCACCGGTTCGGTACTTCCACGCCATTCACTCGACCGCAAAGCGGTGATCCGCCCACGGCCGAGACCTCCCCGTCGACACCGGCATCAGCGGCTCCAGCACGGCCCACACCTCGTCAGAGACCTCGTGTCGCGTCACCGTTCAAGACTCGCCAACCAGAACCGGAAACCACTTGATCAACACGCTCTAGGTGCCGAGCGTCGTCGTCGGAGCGTCGGAGCGTCGGAGCGTCGGAGCGTCGGGGCGCGAGTCGATCGCCGAGGTCTGTTCCGGATCCACCAGCGCGTTTACTCGTGCGTCGAGCTGGCCCAATGGCGTGCCCATCACTTGCTCTAGAGTGCGATTTCCCGTTGAACCGAAGATGGCCAGGGACGAGGCGATCGGCCGCACTACAGCGGCTGCCGCTGCCGCGTCGTCGACATCGAAGAAGCTCCCGACCGCACTCACGACGGCCGAGGCCGCACCTGGTGCGATCGCCGAGACGACGCCTATCGTGACGGCCGCGGAACCGAGGTCGGCCGCGATGCTGCTCTCCCGCTCTCGTGCGTCATCGAGTTGCCGTTCGTAGACCACGCGGCGATCGAACGTGTCCTCGTCCACGGGCCCGTAGTCCAGGGACTCGACCTCCTCGCGGAACCGAGCGCTCGACTCGATGTTCTCCGGGGTGTTCTGCGCCCACCAGGCTTGCGCCTCACGTCGTGCCGCTTCAGCGGCGTACAGCTGCTCCGCAGCCGAACGTTCCGCGACACGTGCCGCCTTCAGACCACCGTCAGTGGACTCGGTCACCCACCGATCCCACTCCTGTGCGACGGCGTTCCGCCCAGGCAGCGCAAGAGCGCTACGGCTGGCGACGTCGGAGCGCAACCGATCAGCCGTCCGCTGACGCAACCTCCGGAAGAGGATCGAGGCCGCCGCCAGGCGCCGATCCGCGCGCATGATCCGCGCCGCGTCGGCGCCGAGCTGCGCGCGAAGCGGCGCCACGTAGGCTCGACGGCTCGTGAGTGCTGCGTCGGCCGCGCTGTGGCGGTTCGTCGCTGCAACCTCGCGGGAACGCGCTTCCCACGGGGCGGCGAGACCTTCTTCGGCCATCCGAAGTGCCGCCTGCAGAACTGCAACGTCGGTGCGTGCCTCCCGGTGAAGTTCACGCAACGCATCCACAGATCCGGTCGTCGGCGGGCTCTCCTCGCCTTCCCACCCTGCGTCGATAGTGCGATCGCTCATCTCGGCCTTCCCTTCGATTGCCTGGCACGCGTCCAGGGGTGATGACCGCCCGGACGGGCGGCCAGCTCGTTAACTCGCGACCAGGTGAAGCCCCGACGCCGCTACCGCGGGCGAGGGCTCGCCTACCTTCCGTGTGAGCGCGGATGGTCGGATCAGAGTGTCGACGATGGTGATCGCGCCGTTGGCGTCGACCGCGGTGGTGGTGAGGAGCGTCCAACCGCGCAGGATCAGACCGGCAAGGTTTGTCTCGCGCTCACCGATTCGCCGCGCCTGTTCCGTGTTGGAGTTTGGTCGGAAGCTGGTGACAACGGTGGTCACCGTCGCATCATCGGCGGGGCTCAACTCGCGCCGCCCCCGCCGGGCGCTGGCTCCGGACGCCCTTCGAGGTCGCTGACAAGGAAATCCGCGAAGTTGCCCGAGTCATCGACTCGTTTGAGAGGTGCTTCTGGTGTCCAGGGCTCGTCCGTGCGGTGGTTCGCCGGGAACAATCCGAGGCTGCGCATGCGGGCGAAGGTGGGCCAGAGGCAGCGCTCATGCCACTCGACGAGGTCAAAGGATGGCGCGGCCCTAGTGCGTCGATACACGTACTGGTGCGAGACCATGAGAGCAGTGAGCAGCTCGACGGCGACCGGGTGCTTGTACCAGTCGTTGATGAGCCGGTGGGTTTCATCGGTCAAGGCGACGAGGTAGCGGTCGCGCAGCCAATTCACCCAGTCGTAGAGCTCCATCCAGAGCTCTTTCGCAGCCTCCCGATCGAGCGTCCGCCAGGACCAGGGACCGCCGGGCCGTGTCTCAAGCCAGTCGACGATCTTGGTGACCTGTCCACCGATAGACCCGACCGCACCGCTGAGGTACTCGATCTCCTCGCCATGCGCGCCCAAACGGTGCTCGTGCTCGGCGACCGTGCCTGGCAGGGTGAGGGGTCCGAGCGGGGTCTTCTCGCGACCGCTCATGCTGCCAGCCCCAGCTCGTCACGGGTGTGTGCCTGGCTTGCTTCGTAATCGGCAGCGTCGTTGCCTTCCCACCAGGCCGGCAAGCGTACGACTGCCGCGGGCAGGTTGCGGTAGAACATGACAGCCATCCCATCCTCGAGCGCGTGGAGACGTCCCACGGTGAAGACGTCCTGTTCCTGGGTAGACGCGGAGGTCGACGTGCCGTTGGGGCCGTCGGTGGTGGACTCCCGGGTGATCTCGCGCTTGTCGGCGAGGTTGGAGAGCTCGCGGAGGAAGTCGTAGTCACGCGAACCGCCGAAGAACAGCAAGCATGAGGAGAGCCGGATGATGGTGTCAGCGCCCTCGGCTCCGAATCGCTGCTCGCACTGCTTGCGGCCCTGCAGGATCGCGGCCACCTGAATTCCATGCCCGCGGCCATCGGTCATCAGCGAAGGCGCAGACGGCAGCGGGCACACGTTCGCCAGCTCATCCAGAACGATCGTGAGCACCGGGTTGAGAGGCTTCTGCTCGCCAGCGTCCATCGCCACCGACTGCAGCGACTCCACGAGCGCTGTGATGACGGGGGCGGCCAGGCCCTTTTTCTTGCTCATCAGGTAGAGGGTGTCCGTGGACGCGACGAACTGCTCCAGGTCGAGCATGATGACACCCTCGGCCGGGCACACGGCGTCGAGGATCTCGTCGATCGCCAGCGCCTTGAGCAGGATGGTGATGGTCTGCTGCATGTTGTTGCGGGTCTCCACCGCTTCTCCACGCGCGAACGTTTTGAGGTCGCCGAACCAGCGGTGGTTGGCCTGCGGGTGCTCGCGGAGGATCGTGAACGGCGTGTTGATGCTGAGGTCCTGCATCCAGTCAATGACGTCGCGGAACGTGTACCTCTTGTCGCTACCCGGCATGCCGAGCGCGGCCGCGTGCATCATGCAGCGCAGGATCAACGAGGCCGATTCCTTGAAGAACCCCGAGTTCTTGGAGTCGCCGGACAGCGGCATGGCGTTGGCGATCGCATCCGCACGCTCCATCGCGACAGCAGGCTTCTCGCAGCCCGCAACGATGTCCCAATGGACGCGCCACTTCCAGGGAAGAAGTGTCCGGTACTCCGGGCCGAAGGTCAGCGCCCGACCGACCCGTCCACGGATCCACGCCGTCAGGAGAAACACATCCAGGCGCGTCGACGTCGTGACGCACGCGCCCGCGGCGCGGGCGACCATCTGCACGACGAAGCGGGTGGTCTTACCAGCACCGGAGGAGGCGACCACACAGAACGAGTCCTCGCTGGTGGCGTGGAAGGGCTTGCGACCAAGAAAGGCGAACGGATGCGGGAGGGCGAGGTCCCGGGCGTTCTGCTTGCGTCGGTGCCTGCCTGTCATCAGTCCCTGGTCCTTCGCCGGCCGGCCGGGCCGACCGCGACGGGCCGCTCGAACAATCAGCCACCACGCCAGAGCGAACACTCCAAGGAACACCGCGAGCACGGCGAGGAAGAGCGGGAGCGGGGCAAGCACGACGCCGGCGGGAACGGACGCCCCAAATAGAGGACCGAGGACAACGGCCAGCAGAATCCTGACGTCATCAGACGGGTCGAACATCGGCACACCTGAGGCGGTGATGGCCAGAGCAAGATGGGCGCCGACAGCTGCCAGCGCCAGGGCGATTCCCACCTGCAGGCGGAACTTCCATGTAGTGGAGGACATGCGAACCTTCCCTAGCTGTGTGCGGCGACGAGACCGCTCCAGGCGGGCGTCGAAGCGATCAAAACCATGCCGATGGCGAAGACGACTGCCGAACCGGCCGACCAGAGGATCGCGTAGCGAAGCGTGACGCCCCTGAACTTGCGGCCACCGAGTATGCGGAAGATGACCGACGCGATCGTGACGATGATGGCGATCGCGAACCCTCCAGCGAGGGTGTACGTCAGCGCCTGCATATCCGTGGCCGCCTTCGCCAGCAGCGCCCACATGAACGCTGAGATCGACCACACGGCCGCCGCTCGCGCAACACGGCGAGCCTTTTGGGGCAGCGGCCCCTTGTTCGCAAGTAGCGCGATCGCCAGTGCGACAAGAAAGGTGAGCGATCCGGCGCTCCCTACGGCCACGGCGGGCCAAGAGGTCCATTGGATCAAGGATGCGAATGTGAGCATGGTGGCCTTCCGTTGGGGGGTTCAGCTAGCGATGAGCGCTTCGTCGGGACGGAACACTCCGCACTGAGTGCAGAAGGCACCCGACGTCGTCTGTGAGTGGATTTCAGGAGAAATGCAGTTGGTGGCGAGCTGCAGGAAGCTGTCGTCGGTGAGGTCGGCGTGCTTCGCGCGGTTCGCCGCCGCGATGATCTCGGACCGGCGGCCGGTCAGCTCGATCTCGCGATACTCCTCGGCCGCCGACACTTCGTCTGCAGCGGCCTCCCAACCGGTGGCCGGCTTCAGCAGCGGCGGTGCGACGAACGGGCGAGGAGCTGCGGCGGTCGGCGTCTCGATGCGGTGCCGGCCCGTTGCCTCAATGTCCCAGTTCGGCTCTTCCTCGACCGGGTCGGCGGTCCAACCGGTGGTGTCTGTCGGATCGGCGGCCGCGGGCGTGACGGAGCCGATTTCCTCGAACCGGTCGGAGGTCTTGAAGGTCTCCAACTCGTCCTCGGTCAAGTAGTTGCGCACGATGAAGGGCCGCTTGCCGATCTTCCACAAGCCGACACCCTGCGCGAGGCTGCGAACCTCGCGCACCTCCGCGTCGGTGAGCCCCAGAGCTTCCTTGGTCGCTGGGAGTACGTCTTCCTCCTGGCGGTACACGATGCGGATCTCCGCGTCGGTAAGGAGGCCCTGCGCGAGCGCGCGTGTTGCCGATCCTGCGTTCCCCACCATGTCGAGGTCGGTGATCCGATGCATGATCAGCAAGTTGCACAGGCCATATTGACGGGCCAGCTTCCACTGCTCGCTCATCCGTAGCAGCATCTGCTCGTCGCGCAGCATCCGCCAGCCCTCGTCGTAGATGACGATGCGCTTGCCAGCGGCCGGATCCATGACCGCCGCCTCGAGCCACGCGGCCACGCAGGTTGTCGCCACCGAAAGCAGCGTCGCGGAGGCCCCCATGAACCCGCTGGTGTCCATGACCACGAACGGCGAATCGGCGTCAAACTTCACGGTCGACTCGCCGTCGAAAACCCCGGAGAGGTCGCCGTGGACCAGGCGGCGAAGTCCGTGCGCGATGTCGGCGCCGTCCTCACGAGCCTGGTCGTCCTTCGTGTCGGTCAGCTGCTTGTAGACGTCGGTGATCGTCACCGTCTCGCCGGCGGGCGCCGCGATCGCCGCGACCAGCGCGACATCGAGCGCGGTGTGCTCACGCGGGCTGATGTCCCGGTGGATCAGAGACGGGATGATCGCTGTCAGCGTCAGCCGTCGGCGGGAGAGCACCAACGCGACCCACTCATCGTCGGACAGACGGCTATCCCGTGGTCCCTCGTCGAGCGGGTTGAGACGGTTCGCGCCGGACGGCGCGAGTGAGATGACGGTGCCGCCCATGGCCAGGGCAGGCGCAACCCACTCTCCCTTCGGGTCCGACGCGACCGCGACCTTGACCCCGAGGGTGCACATCCGGCAGGCGAAGGCTTTCGCGCCCGCGCTCTTGCCGGTGCCGACGGTGCCGATCCAGACCATGGAGGTGCCGGTGACCAGCTTCTGACGGTACAGCTCGTACGGGTCGAAGACGAAGTCGCCACCGCCCGAGAGCGAGCCGAGTTTGCCCATCCACGCGCCGCGGTGGCCGAGACCGACTTCGTTCAGGAACGGGTACGCCGTCGACGCGGTCAGAGCGGTGGCCCGATGAGTCATCGGGTTTACACAGGTTGGTCCCCACCAGGAGTGCGCGGCTCGGACCCCCCATGCTGGAGGGACCGGATCGGTCGGGCCAGCCGCGGCTTTCTTCACGACCTCCGGCGCCATGAGCTCACGCACGAGCTTTTCTCTGGCCTTCCGCTGCTTCCGAGTCTCTCGGGGCGGGACGACAACGCCAACGAACTTGCGCTCCATCAGCTGGCCTTCCGTCGAAGGGAGGAGGTCGCCGAGGGGGCCAGTGCCAGCGGGAGCGACGCGCTGTTGAAGGCCGCTAACTGCTGCCCGTACATCAGGCGGACCTCCATGCCCTGGCCCTCGGCGGCGGTGGTGAATGCGGAGCAGTTCGCGTCCAGCTCCTCTTTGCTCAATCCCGTCACGGTGACCAGGCCGAGGAACTCGAGGTCGCCAAAACCGTGAACCAGCTCCTGCTCCCGCCGGGTGATGTCGACCTGCTCCTGGATCTCGAACTCGTCATCCGCTCGGTCGTTGCCCCGGCGCTGCCGTTCGAGCCGGTTGGCGTTGATCTTGCGCCGCTCAGCGCGGATGCGTCGGCGGGAGGTCTTCAGTGGAACCGGTGTGAAGTAGAGCGAGGCCGAGTGCTGGAACGGGAGGGTGGTGACGGCGCGGAGGAAGTCCGGAAGTGTGGGGATGCGTGGCCATTCGGTGACCTCGTACGTGGCGTGGAATGCGCCGTCGGTGCGCAGGTGGTCGACGAGCTCCTTCCCCCAGATCGGGCCCGCGCTGGCCGGGGCCACGCCGGCACGGGCGTCTGTTCGGTTCTCGATCGCGTCGGCAGCCTGTGGGTCGTACGCTTTCCGCATGACGGCGGCGCCCTCGCGCGCGCCCAGCCAGGACCGGACGGTGATGCCGCAATCGCGGAGGGATCCAGTGGTGGTGTCCACTTCGCGGGCCATGACGTTCGCGAGGCCGACTCGGCCTCCGCCCTGGGCTTTGACGTCGCGAGCCAGACGGTCTTTGTCAAGCACAACGACGATGAACTGCTCGTGCTGCGGGGAATTTGCGACGGCGTTGTCGAGGAGGACTTCGTACTGTTGACGCGCCCACCCGCTGACCGCCTGCGACGCACGCGGCTCGTAGTAGTCCCGAATCGCCGTCGGCGAAGACACCCGAGAGGTGAGGAGAACCTGGATGCGCGCCAGACCCGGGTGCTTTACCAAAGAGGACTGGAACAGAGCCCAGGAATCCACGCGCTCCCGCTTCTGCGGATCATCCAGCAACGCATATCCCGGGGTGGTGACAGCGAGGACGGCGATGAAGGTGCCATGCACCCGGTCCTCGAAGATCGCCTCTCCCAGTTCGGTCTCGAATGCGGTAATCGAGCCGAGACCTCCCGGAAGCTGGAAGGTGCTCGACTTCTCCACATGGGTGACGACCGGTCGACGCCATTCGGTCTGTCCGAGCAGAGTACGCATCGTGTGTCCAATCTGTGCGATGAATCGGTTGATGAGGGGGTGTCCGTGCTCGTCCGACCACAGCCCGACGCCCACGAGCGCTGAGCCCGGGAGGAGCGCCACAGTGAGCGCGCCGATCGGGTCGTCGAGGTGGAACATGATCCACACGACGACGAGCACGACGCCGGATGCGGCAACTCCCACCTGTAGGTTGCTGAAGTTGCCGATGAAGCCGGCTCGGCGTCGTGCCGGGAACGAGACCTCCCGGGGCTTGTCAATCTGTTCGGCACTCATAGGCCTGCTCCTTCTTCTGGACGGTGGCGGGCGAGGCGGGGCGCGGTCCCCATCCCGTTACCCGCAGCATCGGCGGCTCCCTCGAAGCCTTCGCGCGCCTTGGTCGCCCCGGCCTTGACGACCTGGGCGGCTCCAGCCGCGATGCCGACTGGGCCGGCCGCGGCCGCGGCACCGCCCGCGGCGCCGCCAGCGGCCGCGCCCCCAGCCGATCCGGCGGCGCCCGCCTTCGCCCCGGTGGACGCGGCAACGGGCGCGGGGGATCCAGTCGACGTGGGGCCGCCTGCGCTCTTGATGGGCTTCACCGGGTCGCTGGAGCCGCCTCCGTCCGAACCGGACTTGCGCGGCATCCACTGGCGGGCCTGTCCGGCGGTCTGTGCAGCTTGGCTGGCCCCTTGCCGGAGGGCACCTTCGCCTGCGGCTTGCGCGTAAGCGTGGCCGATCTCCACGCCGAGAAAGCCGAAGAACTTCATCGCGATTAGCGGTGAGGCGGCCGCGACGAGGAAGGAGATCACCGCCACGCTGAACATGAGCAGGTTCATCTGGCCGCTGGCAGCCAGCATCTTCGCGCAGGTCGCGATGATGATCGCCGCGAGGGGCTTGGCGACCAGCAGCGAAACGGCGATCTGTAGCCACTTCAACGGCACGGATCGCCCCGCCTTCTCGGTGGGGAGGAACATGAAGGCGAGAGGGCCGAGGCCGATCATGACGATTAGCGCCCACCGGCGGAAGCCGAGCATCGCCATCAGCAGGAAGCCGCCCAGCGCGAGGCAACCAACGGCGATGAGCGGAATGATCGGGATGACCATCGTTGAGACGGCGCCGCCGACCATCCAGGACGGCGCGTTCCAGACGCCTCCTCCGGTGGTTTCCCACTGACCGTTCGAGGTGTTGTAGGTGAAATTGAGCGACTGCATCAGCGAGTCGGTGATCCCGCCCGCTGACTGATTGAAGTAGTCGATGAGCGCTGTGGTGGTTTCGTCGAACCCGTGAATCGCGTACGGCCCGTACCAGAAGAGCACACGGGTGAGGACGACGAACCCCACACCGCCGACTAGTGCGCGAAGGACGCCGTCGAGGCGTCCTCCGGCCGCTGACCGCATGAGCTGCCACACCATGGCCGCGACGGTGATGGGGGCGGCCAGCCAGAGGATGAGGTTTCCGACGTCCGTGCCGACGGCAAGGTCAGCCGTTGCGACGGTTCCGTCGAGATTGGTGGAGTCCATGTTGAACGTGTTCTTCACCACGTCGGCCGCGAAGTTCGCCAAGCCGACGATCATCCCGCCCATCAGGTTGTTGATCCAACCGAAGAGCCAATCCATTGCTGTCCGCCCCCGCTGCTTAGGAGATCGGGTTCTGGTGGCTGGACCAGTTGATGATCTGGGGGGCGGCGGCGATTGCGACCGCTCCGGCAATCGACCCGAAGACCATCCACTTGCCGCCGACCACCTTGCGGTGATTGTCGGAACTCGAGCCGCCGACCCAGTTGATGATTCCCCACGTCAGGAAGATGACCATGACGATGAAGCCCAAGGTCATCAGGTTGCCGGCCTGCTCGCCGACCCAGTTGAAGAACGGCCACGTGTTCGACGGCTTCACGTTGACGTCGTCGCGAACGATGACCTCGGAGACTGCGGTGCTTGACATTTGCTTTCCTTTGCTGAGGGTGATGAGCGGAGCCCCGCCCGGGGTGGTCAGAGGTTCGAGCGACCGACGTCCACGTGGACGTGGTTGCAGGTGTCGTTGAAGTCGACGAAGTGCGTGAACGTGATCTGCGTGTGAGCGGCCATCCGGCACTGGCGCTGGCCAAGCCCCATCGCTTCGGCAGGCGCCGCCTTGTCGAGCGCTCGAATCAGCTCGAGCGAGGGCGGGTTCGCCCCAGTGAGCGTCTGCCCGTTGATGGAGAAGAAGTCGATCGCGTGCCCGCCGCCGTCCTTGTAATGGAGGCTGTCGGTGCCGGCTCCTTCCACCTGGCCGGTGCACCTTCGGTTGATATCCGAGACGCCGACCTTGTCAAAGGCGCGGACCGCGGCGACAGCAATCTGCAGGATGCGGGTATCGATCTGGCAGTTGGCGACCGTCTTTCCTTCCGCAACCCACCGGATCTCCTTCAGGTGGTCCGGGGTGCTGCCGTAGAGCTTGCCCGCGTCGATCGCCTTCACGAGTTCGCCTGCGAGTGCGCGCGCGTCCCCGGATACCGGGCATTGCACGCCGCCGCCAGTCCCTCCACCGGCATCCTGGCTTCCGCCGGTCCATCCGACCTCGGCCGGGATCGCGATCGGCTGGATCGTCGGGGCCACGTCGTTGATCACCGCGGTGGCCTTCGGAATCCACTTGGCGTAGGCATCGGGGAACGCCGACACCTCTACCGCCTGTGCAGCCTTCCCCGGTTCCATTCCCTGCCACCCCGACACGGCGTTCAGGTGACGGAAGAACATCCCGGCTGCGTACGCCGGGTTCATGATCTGCTCGGCAGTGCCCCAGCCCATGGAGGGGCGCATCTGGAACAGGCCAAGCGAATCGCGATCGCCGTGGTTGAGGTTGCGCAGCCCAGATTCCTGCAGAGCGGCGATAAGGGCGACGATCTGCGCTTTCTGTTGAACGCTGGGATCGGTGAAAGCCGATTTGGAGACGCCGAGAATCGTCGCCGCATTCTGTGACTGTTCGGCGCTCAACTCCGAGGTGGACGGCGCCGACCCGCCCGGCTGGCAGGCCTGCGCGCCTCCCGCGACGACCAAGACGATGAAAGCGATCAGGCCCAGCGGGGAGAGCGCCATGACGATGGTCAGCACGATGCCGCCCCAGATCAGGGGCTTGCTGCCGTTGTCGTTACTGGAGGCCATCGCCCACCCGCCCGAAGTCGCCCATCTGAAGGGAGGTCAGCTTGTCCCGGAACGCCGGAGGAACGACGTACTCGGCCGAGCACGGAGCGACCATGACCACGAAGATCGTCTGTTGCTCCGACTGGGGCTCCATGCCGGGCACGCTGCGGGTGATCGTGACGTCGTATGTCAGCCGGGTTTCGTATGAGGTGGTCGCCGGCCGGGCGCCGTTGCCCGCCGTCGTTGTGACCGCATTGATACGCACTTCGCTGGTCATTCCTCGGTTTGCCCACTGCTGCCACTGCTGCTCCGAGTACCCCAGCGAGGAGATGCGGTTGTCCCAGCTGCTGCCGGGTGTCTCCTTCTGATCGGGACCGTTGCCGTACCCGCCGACCGTCTCGTTCCAGGTGTCATGCAACGGGGTCACGAAGTCGGACCAGTCGGCGCGACCAGTGTCGAAGGTGAACAGGTAGCCGATGAGCTGATTCGCGTAAGCGCGCGCCTCCGGGACGCGTGAGGAGGCGCACTGCTGGACAGTCCAACGCTGCTCCAGCGGCACCGTCAGCTTCGAGTGCGGGACCGGCGCGGGGAAGGCCGCCAGTCCGGTCGACGGATCGGGGGTGGTCTCCGGGGCATCTGGATTGACCAGGGTGTTCGTGTTAGCGGGGATGCCTGGTCCGCCGATGTCCACAGTTCCATCCGCGGACGGCTGGGGGCTGCCCGTTCGTGTCGGACCCGACGTCGCGAACAGGTCGGAGCTTCCCGTGCCGGGGTCACTCGGATTCGCGGCGTGGCCGGGTGTGCGCGACGCTGCGTGCCCCGCGGGAGCATGCCGAGAGTTGACCAGCGCTCCCCCGACTACGAGGACGGTCAGCGCCACAACCAGGAAGGCTGCCAGGAAGATCGCTGCCTTGCCCTTCTTCGTCGACCAGAGCGCCTTCAGGGTTCTCGTGATCTTGTTCGTCATTCCGGTCTCCTCCACAGGTCGGTGTCGAGGTCAGCTGGGCCGGGGGTGGAGGCCCCAGCCCAGCTGCCCTCATTACCTAGATGGCGGAAGTGCGCAGCGAGTTCGCCCGGGGGCATCCGCCCCGCAGAAAACGGGCCGTGAGGATCACTGCGCACTTCCGCCATCTAGGTAGTGAGCAAGACTTCGCTCTCTCTGCACCTCGGAAGGACGATCGTGGAAGAAGACCCCCGCACGTCGGCGCCCCCCAGCCCGACACTCAGCCCTGCCAACCAGACCGACGTGGTCGACGGCTACCAAGTCCCCGTCGACCCGATGGACCAGCTGCAGTGCGACGGATGCCAATGACGGCACGGCGGGGCGAGGTCGAGCGACTCGCACGCTGCACAGACCCCATGCCGCTGTCCCCCGTCGACGCAGAAGACCAGAAAGCGGAGGCATCCGCCCTTGCTCGGATGAACGCCGAACTGGCTGAGCTCGCCGATCAGGGCTGGCGCGTCAAACGAGAGAACCGCATGACCAATCTCGACGAAAGCACTTACATGATCCAGCACATGCTCGAGCGGTGGATCGAGGACCCATGCTGACCTGGGTAGTCGCGACGACCAGGCGGCTTGTCTTCGTCGGCGCGGGGATTTGGGTTGTTTCCGCGGCGATCGCGCTACTGAATCCCCTGACCCCGCAGGCTATCGCCACGCCAGCAGCTACATGGCCGTTGTGGTTGAGCGTCCCCCTGGCCGTCGTCGTCGTGGCGGTGCAATTCGGCAGCTGGGCGGTCGCGATCACGCTCCCGATCATCGGGTACGCGCTGATCGTTCACGGGCGTCCCTGGCGGGACACCACCCGCGCTCCAGGCCGCCCAGAGCGGACTCGCCGAGCTACCTCGGCGACCAACACCGATAGCGCTGTCGACGACACCGTCATCGACCACACACGAATCACCGCACGATCCCGTCGCATCATCGGCGCTTAACCGAAAGGACAACACATGCCGAAACCCTCCAACCACAAGATTCGCCTGTCTCGGCGAAATACCCGCGGCCTCGCCACCCGCAAGGCGATGCGCTGATGGCCGGAGAGATGGTCATCACCGTGGTGGGGAACCTCACCGCCGATCCCGAGCTGCGCTACACGCAGAACGGGCTCGCTGTCGCGAACTTCACCATCGCGTCCACCCCCCGCACGTTCGACCGTCAGGCGAACGAGTGGAAGGACGGTGAGGCCCTGTTCCTCCGCGCCAGCGTCTGGCGCGAGTTCGCCGAGCACGTCGCCGGTTCGCTGACCAAGGGGTCGCGCGTCATCGCGCAGGGCCGCCTGAAGCAGCGCTCCTACGAGACGAAGGAAGGCGAGAAGCGCACCAGCATCGAGCTCGAGATCGACGAGATCGGCCCGTCGCTGCGCTACGCCACCGCTCAGATCACCCGCACGCAGGGCTCGACCAACGCTCCAGAAGATAACGCGCCCACCGATGAAGAACCGTGGGACCGCTGGAATCTACCCTCGTCCGGCGAACCGCTTCCGTACTAAACGACACCGACCGCCGCGGACGGATGCCATTCCCGTTCCGAAGACCAGACCTCCAATTGAAAGGGTCAAGACAATGTTCACCATCGAAAAGACTGACGACGCCACTGGTGTGCTGCGCAACGACGTCACCGGCGAGAGCATCGAGGGCTCCCTGCAGAACCTGGACGCTTACCTGAAGATGTTCGGCCAACTAGACGGCACCATCGAACTCATCCGCCGGTCCCAGAACCTGCCGGAAGCGCGCGCCGCACTCAAGGATGCGCTGGGCGTCGACGACGCGCAGGCAGACGCGATCCTCGGGTTGCGCCTGCAGAAGATCGTGGATGTCACTCGAGACCACGTCCTCACCGACGACGAACGTGCCCAGCTGGACGCCGAGCGGGATGCGCGGCGACGCTACCCCAGAGGGGCAGAGGACATTCGGGAGCGCTAGCCACGCCACGGTTACTCCCGAGGCGCCCGGTGTCGATGGCACCGGGCGTCATTTCGTGCCCGCGCCTGGATGTGCCGCGACGTAGCGCTCATAGTCCTGCCGAGCGCGCTCCGCGGAGACCCCGAGCATGCGGCCAATCTCCGCGAAGGTGTATCGCTCCTCGTAGGCATCGAACACCGCCTGGCGGCGACGAGTGGTCAGGTCCTCTTGCTCAGCCCGCACCCGGGCGCCGTCCGCGGCCAACGCGGCCAGACGCTCGGGGATCGGAGTGGTCATGCCGGCCAGCCTAACGCATCCCAATAGCCCTTGCCGAAATCCAATAGCTATTGGTGAAACCCAATGGGTCTTGTGAAAACACAAGACCTCTTGTATGTTCGTGACCATCGACCAAGCGAAAGGAAAGGAGCCGCCGATGACTGGACACACGAAGATTGCCGACCCGCTCCCCGGCCGAGGCGGAGCCATTCAGCTGGTCCGCTACTTCCCGACCCGGGATGGCTGGGCCTCCGAGATCATCGAGGGGAAGTACCTCTCCGCTACGAGGTCCACGATCAAGATCCGAGGAGATGACCAGACCGTCGAACTGGACCGGGAGAAATGGGCGGTCTGTATGGCCGACCCATCGTGGGAAGCCGCGCCCGCGCCCGTATGCGCGGCTATCCGTACCTTCGCCGTCGACGACCCCGAGGTCAGGGATATCCGGCCGGTGGGGTCCGGTGGCAAGCAGCAGGCGGGGACCCGCGAGTGCTCGCAATGCGGCGCGGAGGTGACGGTCACGCAACGACTCAATCGGGGCGTGCCGACCTCTGCGTGGCTCTACGAAGAGCACACCGTCCCTGAACCGGGAGCAGCGGCCGAGGAGGCAACCTCCGACGTCGCCTGAACCTTACCGACCCCGGACCCGCGGCCGAGAGTGAGAACAGAACACCTCGGCCTCACGACCTCAACCTGTCCATCCGTGAGCGCCGAGCGCTCTAACCTAACCAAGGGGGAATCACCTTGAGCACCGAGAACAGCACCGACGTCGCACCTCCGCGCGGCCAGAACCGCCTGTGGACGTGGACGTGGGCGCGGTCGCATCGTGGGACGGCGATCGCCGCGGCCGCCGGCGCGGCCCTCGTGATCGCCGCGGCGGCCGTCGGCATCCCGGCGGCGGCGGCCACCGCGCAGCACTCTGACGCAGACGCGGCCTACCAGGCGGCACGGATCAAGGCCGTCACCCAGTACCGCCAGGACGTGAAGGCGCAGAAGGACTTCGCGGCCGCGATCGCGGCCGCCGGTGAGCTGCAGAAGCAGCTCACGCAGATCCACGACGAGGCGAAGGCTGGCCAGTACCTGCCGGATGCCCAGGTCAAGGCGCTGGCCGCGCAACTGACCCAGCTGAAGATGTACGCCGGTTTCAAGGCCGGGGCTCCCGTGCAGGATCCGCGGCCAGCGGGCAAGCCGTCCTCCACCACGGAGCAGCTGCAGAAGGAGACGGCCCGACTGACCGCCCTGGTCGAACGGCAGGCGGGTGCTGCGGGGAACACCGTGAAGGGCGCTCCCGGCATCGCCGCACAGGTGAAGACAGCGAACCGCGCCCTTGCGCAGATCGTCACCGGCCTCGCCAAGTCGGGCAACGTCGCCGCGATCCCCGCGCTCGACGTCGACGCGAACGGCGTCATCACAGCCCTCGCTAAGGCGGGCCAGGGCGAGAAGGACGCGCTGACCAATGCCGCGGCCGCCGCCAAGAAGGCTGTGCAGGAGGGCAAGAACCCGGCCCCGCTGCTCCTGGACTTCTTGGCCAAGGCCAAGGCCGTGCACGACTCTCATGACGCCACCGTGAAAGCGGAGGCGGACGCGGCAGCAAAGGCCGCAGCAGAAGCGGCGGCGCGGGCAGGACAGGCCACCTACACCGACCCCGGGACGGGACAGGTTCGTCAGACCCCGCGCGGCAGCGGCGGAGGCAGCCGTGGTGGCGGCGGCTCGAGCGGCGGTGGCGGCTCCACGGGTGGCGGCGGCTCCACGGGTGGCGGCGGCTCCAGCGGCGGCGGCGGCTCGTCGGGCGGCGGCGGAGGTGGCGGCTACACTCCCCCGCCGGTCAACCACACGCCGCACGTCAACGCCAACGGTGCGTACACGCCAGGTTGCGACGGAGCGTTCAAGTACTCGCAGACCACATCCAGCGGCGGCGCGATCAGCATCAATGTCGGCTACCCGTACACCTACAGCACGTTCTCTACCGACGATGGGTGGGGCCTCTCGGTCTACGCTTGCATCTAGGCCGCATCCCTCCCCCCTTTGGGATGCTCTCGGCGCCCCGCCCCTCCCCCGGGCGGGGCGCCGCTCTTTTGCATCACCCTTTCGGTCTGGTCGCTGAGGATCCTCGTTCGCGGCTAACTCTTCGGTTGAGGATCTTCAGTTCGCTCAGCAACGTCGCCATCGACAGTGCGAATGAATGGTCGCCAGTCAGCGTCCCGCCAGGTAGCGGTAAACGGGGTGAATTGCGGGCTCGCGGTCGGTGGGCCGTTCGGCTCGGACCTCACCCAACGGAAGATCTCTTTGGTGCCGGCCGCGATCGCGGGGTATGACGCGCCGGTTGGGAACTCGCATAGCCATGTCCCGTCTTCGCCATCGGAGGCGTTCTCTGGGACGACGGCCACGTCTAAGACCGCAGCACCCGTCTGGTTCAGCACCGTGTACGTGACCTCGCTCGAGGAGCGTCCTCCTCCTCCGCGAATGTTTCCCTCGGCTGTGATGACCAAGCCCCGCGCTCGTGCTCGTGCTCGCTCAGCCGACTCGCGCCGCTGTCGCTCTTGTTCGCGCCTACGTAGCCAGTTGTCTCTGAGGACGCCGAGCACCGCGATCGCGACGGCCACCACGGAGGCGAGCACCTGCACGACGATCGACCACGGGTCGGATGCCTGCTCGACGACGACGATCAGCTGGTCGTTTATGGCCGGATACTAGCGAGTGTCGAAGGTCTCGGCTGCGCGCAAGAACCCCGCCCGCTCGATGAGCGCGCGGGGTTCTCTGCGGTTGCAGGCGAAAGTGCCTACGAAGCGCTGTGCGCCGTGGTGAAGCTCACTTGCTCGGGTAGTGGGCGAACCCGGGCGGGGCGGTGTTGATCACTCGTGTCCCGTCGGTGGCGCTGCTGGCGTCCGGAAGCACGGCGACGGCAATCAGCTGCGCTGCACCATTCGCCGAGCGCACCGCCGCAACGGCGACCTGTGCGCTGCGGGACTCGGCGATGAGCTGCTTCATCCGTTCCGGCGCGGATCCCTCGATGGCAGCGTAGGCAAGGACTTTGCCGTCTGCGCCGGCGGCTCCGGCGAGCACGGCCGTCGGCCGGCCGCAGACGTCGACGACCTCGTACGCGCCCGTACCGGCCAGGGCGGACAGGTTCTCCTTCCCCCACTCGACGAGGCACGGGTCGGGAACCAGCTGAGGTGGCGACACCTGCTCTCCTTGGTAACGGCTGCGCACGTTGCCCAGATCGCCTGCGAGAGTGGCCGTGAGCTCACTGGTCGCATCAGTTGCCTGGGCGAGCTTCGCCGTCGCCGGTGCTGGCGCGATGGGGGCATTCGCGGCGACCTGCTGAGGCCCGGTCTTGATGGTCACCGTCGCTAGGTCGACGCGGTGAGGTTGGGACGCGAACATGACGATCGCGGCGATAGCTCCGCCGACGAGAACGGTTGCTGCGGCCGTCAGCCACCACAGCCTCTGACGGGTGGCCTTGCCGTGGCGGCCGCTCATCGCAGCACCGACACGTTGACGCCGCCGGTGGCGGGGCTGTACGGGCTATTAGCCCACGGGCTGGAGCAGTAATACTGCGCGCCGTAATAGGTGACGACGGAGCTGTTCACGCCGCTCGGCAGGCCCCAGTTGTCCTGGTAGCCGTAGGGGTGTGTGAAGACGTTCCCGGTCCACGAGCGGGAGTACCAGTTCGACCAGCCAACCCAGGTGCCGGCCGGGCAGGCGGTCCCCCAGTCGACCTGGATGGACTTCTCGCAGTTGCTCGCGGCACACGTGCTGTAGGTCCATCCGGTGCCACGGACCCGCTCCCGGAAGTTGAAGGCCTGCCAGCTGGACTGCGCGGGCGTCGCGAACGGCGTGATCCAGTTGTTCGACTGCACCTGGATGACCGGGCTGTAGAGGCCGTTGGGGGACGCGCAGCGAGTCTGCAGGCCCATGCCGTAGAGGTAGCCCTGAGTGGCGTAGGAGGGCGACCAAGACACCTTGGTGAGGTTGTTCTGGAAGGGGCCCTGGTAGTTGACGGTGTTCGACACGGTGCCGTTGGACTGGCCGGTTCGGTTCTCGAGTTGAGATGCCTGGATGGTGGTGCCGGCCGGGCAGGTTCCGGTGAAGCTCCACGTCACCTGTCCGGAGACGAAATTGCCAGAGTAGCCGGTGCGCGTGTAGACCATGTTGGCCCCAGCGGGTGTGGCCGGCCAGGCGGTGGCGATCGCGGCCGGCGCCGACTTCGTCGAATCGTCGCCAACACGTGCGGTCACCCAGAAGGTGATCGTGGCCCCGTAGGTGGTCCCGGTGGTGAACGCCTTCGTCGCGGTCAGTCCGGTCGTCTCAGGCATCTGGTCGTCCGTGCCGAAGCTCGTCGCCCACGACGGCTCGTAGGACGTGGTGAGGCTTGACACCGCCGTCCAGGTGAGGGCGTACTGCTCGGCCGAGCTGCCCTGCTTCACCGTCAGAGCGGGCGCCGGGAGCTCCTGGTGGTAGTTCGCGACAGCCTGCTTGACCTCGCTGCCGACGCCGCAGGCGGCCGTGAGTGTGATCGCCCCGCCGCTTCCGTTGGCGACGCCTGCAAGCTCCAGGGTCGACGCTGCATCGGTGAGCGTGCGCTGGGTGACGACGTTGACGGGTGCGATTCCGTCGGGTGAGCTCGCCGCGTACGAGAGGTTCAGGGTCGTGGGCATCGCAGGGCACGTGCCGCCCGTGAAGGTGACTGTGACCCCCTCCCGGGCGCCGGAGTATGCGGTGCCGGTGGACTGGGATCGGACGACGCTGGTGATTCGCAGCTCGGAGGGCGTGGGAAGGGGGTTGGTCGCGGGAACGTAGTGGACCTCGCTGGCGGCGGGGGCGTTGACGATCGCTGTGGTGCCGGTGAACACGCCCTGGCGGGAGAACTTCGCGATCTGCTGGTCGGCGCTCTTGACGTCGATGCGGATCATGTATGGCCGGACATCGTTCCAGTCCGCATCGGCGACGTCGGCGGGTCGAGATCCCGCGGCGAGGGACGCGTTGCCGGTGGTGTCGAACGTGATCGTGCGGCCGCCGAGGTTTTCGTAGGCGATGGTTGCGGCCTGGAGGTCGTCGACGCGCAGCGCGGAGTTGGTCGCCGGTGCGGGGACTGTCGTGTCGGTCGTGCAGGCGCCGGCGGCCGTCGTTGTGCTCGAGCGGAGGGATGGTGTTCCCCCGTCCGTCTTCGTGAACCACTGCTTGATCGTGCACTGGCTGCCGGTGGTCGTCAGGAGCGCGATCCGGTCGTCGCCGTATGCGTGCACCAGGGTCGCGCCGCGGACGTCCTGCTTGAACTCGATGTCTCCGACATTCAGGCGGGACGATGCGGTGGCCGAGTTGCCGAGGGTCGAGTTGAGGGTCACCACGAGGATTGCGGCCGCGAGTGCGGCCGCGACGATGGCCGACCGGATCGGTGCGGTAACGACGAGTTCCTTGATGCTGCCTGGGGCGTCTCCGCGGGATCCAGCCAGCAGGTGGAGACGACGTGAGATGAAGTTGCGCATGGTGACTTCCTTACTGCCAGCTAGGGGCGACGAACCCGGTCGGGCGGGGCATTTGCTGCGCGCTCGCGCGGTTGCCGGTGAGGGTCGCGGGCCACAGGCCGTTTCCGTTGGTGCCGATGGCCCACAGCCCTCCATCGGTGTCGATCGCCGCGGTGTAGTTCATGTTCGGCGAGGTCTGGACGCTCCGGAATCGAGCAGGGGCGTCGACCGGGGTGGGTGTGGTCCTGTCGGCGCTGTCGCCGGTGCCCAGGGCGCCGGAGCTGCCAGCTCCCCAGCTGAAGAGGCGGCCTGAGTTGTCGATCGCGAACGCACGGTAGGAGCCGGCGGTGACTTGCACGAACGCGGCGCCGGGCGCGACCTTGACGGGCGTGGACTTACTGGTCAGGGTGCCATCCCCCAGCTGCCCGTTGGCGCCGTATCCGACGGCCCAGAGCTGGCCGGTGACGTCGATGGCGTAGAAGGCGGTCACGCCGGCGCTGATCTGGGTGAAGACCGTGGTCGCCGGGATTGGGGTAGCCGTGCTGACCGCCGTGGTGGTGCCGTTCCCGAGCAGGCCGTAGGCGTTGAATCCCCAACTCCATGCGCGGCCCTTGTCGTCGAGTGCCCAGGTGGCGCCGTTGCCGGTCGAGACTGCGGTGAACCGGGTGGTGGGCGCGATCGCGGTCGGCGTGTTGTAGCTGAGCTTCTTCCCGTCGCCGAGCTGCCCGTTGGTGCCGGCGCCCCAGGCCCACAGCCTGTGAGCCGTGTCAATGGCGAACGTCGACCCGGCGGCGCTGCTGATGGCGATGAACTTGTGGTCCGGGATCGACGTCGGCGTGCACACCGTGTCTCCTGCATGGCCGAGGCCGAGCTGTCCCTGGTCGTTGTTCCCGTATCCGTAGGCGGTGCCAGCGGCGTCGAGGAAGAACCCGAGGTCTCCGCTCGAGAAGGCAATCCGCACGTCGGTTGGGGTATCGAAGCCCTTGGGCGATGCGTCGAGGGTGCAGGGGGAGGTGGGGCGGAAGATCCACGGCTTGCCGGCGCTGTCGACGCCGCTGCGGGGTCCGGCAGTGACCCAGGTGGTCCCGGCCTTCGGCCCCTTCATCTGGTCCTCGGTGACCTTGGTTGGTGTCCCGGCGGCCACGCCCCAGATGGTGAACGAGTTTGCGCCGTCGACGCTGACCCAGCTCGGTCGGCCCTTCGCGTCGAGCGAGCTTACGTGCGTGGCCTTCGTGGCTTTGAGGACGACGTCGCGGGTCATGACCAGGCCGCCATCGACCTGGTCGGCTTGGATCCGCAGAGTGCGGGAGAGACCATCTCCGCTTGGGGTGTCCGAGACCACCGTGGTGCAGACCGCTGGGTTCAATCCGCACGCTCGAGCGGTGGAAGGGACGGTGGTGCCGGTGAGGTCGCTGTCGAGAATGGACGCGTACGTTTGTGCGCGGTTCTCGACAGCTTGACCCAGCTGGACGGTGAGGGCGGTTTGCTCTGTCAGGTTGGCGTTGTTGGTGACGATCGTGTTCATGAGGTAGAGCCCGGTGATCGCGGCGACCCCGAGGGTGACCGTGATGCGGAGGTCTCCCCGCTTGCCAGAGAGGTGCCGGCGGATCATGAGGCTGCTCCTGCGTCGTAGATGAGGATCGTGTCGGTGGCGGCGCTCCCGTCGACGACGGTGAGGGTTACGGGTCCGGAAGCGGCGACGGCGATGGTGCCGATGTAGTTCGACGGGGCCGGGAGGATCGGCATCGTGGCGAGCGTCGAGCCGTTCTGCTGGAAGCGCAGCGTCGCGCTCGTCGTGAGGGACTTGGCGTGGATGAGGTACCGCCAGGTGCGTGAGCTGGTCGGAGTTGCCTGAGCCAGGGCGGTGCCGGCGGGAGTGGCGTCGGGGCTGCCCTTCACTGCCGGGTTCACGGTACCGACCGGTGCGTTGAGGCTTGGGTCCATGCGGACGATGGGGTTCGGGACGAGGGTGGTGATGTCGTTGGCGCGGAACAATTCGGCGTGGAGGCAGCGCCGGTCTGCAGCGTTCGCCGGGGTGAGGCAGGTGCTGGTGGAGTCCGCGCGATCCCGAGGGATGAGCGCTTCGTAGGTGGACCCTCCGTCCCCGGCTGTCGTCCAGGCGGCGACCTTTGCGATCGTCCCCGAGGGGAGGGTGAGTGTGCGGATCGCCGGGTCATCCGGGGTGCCCCAGGTGACGGTGGCTCGTTTGTCGTCGACGAGGGCGGAGATCGTGGAGAGGCGTTCGGAGATACTGCCGGTGGTTGTGACCACGGCTGCCGCGCTCGGGGTGCTGGTTGCCACCGCCGTCGCGATGACGGCCAGCACGATCACCGAGGCGAGAGAGTCGCGGATGCTTCCTCGCTGTCCGTGCAGCAGGCCGCGCCTGGGGCGAGTGGTTGTGCGGATCTGGTTTGCGGTCACGAGGTCCTCCGGGTGGTGGGGCCGGCCACGAGGGCCGGCCCCTGGTCGGGTCTGGTCAGGGAGCCGTCGGGCAGGCGACGCCTGCGACGGTGGGGGCGGTGTCAGAGCTCCGGCTGCCCTCGGACGACGACCACATGGGCTTTCCGCCGTCCGCCTGGCTGACGGCGCAGAACGCGGAGCCGTCGCTGCTGACGTTGATCGTGACCTTCGTCTTGGCATCGGGCAGCGTGAGGTTTCCTGCGGCCTGCAGCTGGTCCGCGGTGCCGTAGCTGCCGTGGTTGAGCTTGTAGACCGTCTGGGCGCTCTGAATGGTGCTGCCGACGTTGCCCGAGCTGCTGGTGTTGATGCCGACCAGAACGCCGGCGAGTACGATCAGGCCGACGGCCGTCGTGGCGATCCATGCGCCGTTCGCTGCGAGGAACTCTTTGATGGAACCGGGATTCATTGCTTCTCCTTGTGGTGAGTGGTGTTGGAACTGAGGAAGGTTGGCTGCTGGCAGGTTTCGTGCGGATTGGGCACCGTTACGTCACCTCCCCTGTGGTGTGAGTCAGGACGGCGAGTCCGACCATGGCGGCGACGGCCAGGGCCGGTCCGTGCGCCGTGTTCTCCTCGGATCCGCGGCTGGCGCTGCGGCCGAGTAGACCGAAGAGGGAGTGGAAGACCACGCCCAGGAAGAGGACGCCGGCGGCCAGAAGAGGGCTGGCCAGTCCGAAGACTCCGACGGGAACGCCGATGAGCTTGATGTCGCCCGCGCCTACGGGGAGGCGTCCCGCTGCATCGTCAGCGACCGCGCGCTCGAGGTAGATCACGAACGCGACGAGGCCGCAGGCGATGCCGGTGGCCCACTGGGTCAGGCTCAGCTGATCGATGCTGCCCGCCGCGACGGACGCGGCACCCAGGGCGAGGATGCTCGCGTTGTGGATGGTGTGGGTGCGCGCGTCGACGAAGGCGATGGCGATCAGGCCAACGGTGAGGGTTGCGGCCGCAGCGACAGGCTGGCCCGGGATCAGATTAAACATGGTTGAGGGCGTTCCCCATGTCTTGGAGCGAGATCATCATCGGAGTGAGCAGCAGGAAGACCGTGGTGACGCCGAACATGAGGGTGAGGTCGTCTACTCGGCGAGCAAGACGGTTGGCCAGCGAGGTGGACGCGTTCTCGGCCTTCTTGCCGTAGGTGGCGCTCAGGTCGCGGAGAACGTCGATGCGTTCGCTTGCCCCCGGCTGGAGGGCGAGCCTGTGGCTGAGGGTGGGGGGAAAGTACGGTGAGCGCGCGACGCCGGCGAGGTCTTCGGTTCCGTCGTAGATGCGCTGGATGTGCTCCTCGACGTGGAGGATGATGGCCGCGTTTCCGGTTGCGCGCGCGGCGGTGCGCAGCGACTGGGATTCGTCCATGCCTGCGTCGAGGCTGGAAGCGAGCACCTCGGTGAACTTGGCCCCGGCGTCATGAGTGGTGACCTTCCTCAGTTCCCGGCGCATCCTTTTGCCCCGCTTACCCTTCGGGGCGGTCAGGAGGTATCGGTCGATTCGGAGCCGGAACTTCGGGTTTTTCTTGCCCGCGGTGTTGTACCAGATCATGGCGATGATGCCGCCGACGAGGGCGACGATAGCGACGGCTCCGACCACCCGAGTCGCGTTCAGGATCAGCGTCGCTACGACCGCGGCGCTCGGACCCAGCGTGTCGGGGTTGCCGAACGCGAGGTTCACGGATGCGACGATGACGATCACGGTGAGGATCGCGAGGCTGATCGGGTTGGCGAGCTTGACTCGGAGTTCGGCGGTCAGGTCGGAGCTCTTCCGGATGAGTTCGGCCGATCGTCGCAGGTTCCGCCAGAGGATCTGCTGGTTCACGCCGGCGCTGATCAGGTCGCGTGCGACCCGGGGGAAGACACTCTCCTCGTCGTTGATGGCGTCGGAGAGGCTGGTGCCGTCGATCAGCTTGTCGGCGATTCGGCCGTATGCGGCACCGACGCTGGTTCCCTCGTAGATCGATGCGATGGCCGTTACCGCGTGGTGCTCGGACGCTCCCGCCTTGAGAAGGGCTTCGAGGTCCTCGAGGGTTTCAGCAATCTCCTCCCGCGTCGACTTCTGCGCCGTCACGGTCTTGCGCGAGGCGCCCTGGTCAGTGGCGCTGGCGGTCTCCAGCTTCGCTGGGGCGACCGGTTCGCGGGCGACGGTGGATGACGCCGACGAGGTCTCATCCAGGAAGTTGATGTCGGACATTAGGCCTCCAGGTCAGGGCGGACGGGCATGTTGAGTGCTTCGGTGAGGGTCTGGGGCTCGCGGAGCATGGCGGCTGCGGTCTCGTGCTTGACCTTGTTGTTGCGGACGAGGTGAGCCAGCGAGTCCTCGAAGGGCACGTTGCCGGCGCGGCGGCCCGCGCCGCGCAGATAGCTGCGCACGTGGTGCAGGGAGCCGCCCCCGACGTCGGCGCGAATCGTTGCCTCCATCTCGCGGTCGTTGATCGCGACTTCCTGGACGAGCGCCATTTGGGGTTCGTCGGCGGTGACGTTCTCGCCGTCCTTGCGAACGAGGGACTGCACGACCATGGCTTGAAGCGCCTGCGCGAGCTGTGCGCGGGCCAGGTGCTGCTTGTCGGCCGGGTAGAACGCGATCATCGCCGCAATCGCGTCTTCCACCGAGCTGGCGTGGAGGGTGCTGATGACCAGGTGGCCGGAGAGGGCGGCGTCGAGGGCGGCCTGGGCCACTTCGCCGTCGCGGATCTCGCCGACGACGATCACCCGAGGGTGGGATCCCTTCGCATCCTTGATGCCGTCTTCGTAGCTGCGGAAGTGGGTGCCGAGCTCGCGCTGCGTCACGAGGCTGCGCTTCGGCTGATGGATGAACTCGGTCGGGTCTTCGAGCATGTAGACGTGGGAGTCGATCGAGTCCATGAGGGCGGCGATGCAGGCCGCCAGGGTGCTGCTCTTGCCGGAGCCGGTCGGACCGGCGATGCCGATGAAGCCTGAACCTCGTCCAGCGAGATTGACCACCTTCTTGGTGAGCCCCAGCTGCTGCCAGGTGGGAATCTCGCGAGGGATGATGCGCAGCGTCGCGGTGGTCCCGTGGACCGTCCGCCGCAGCGTCACCCGGGCGCGATAGCGGCGGGACTGGTCGTTGGAAGCGAACGCCTGCCAGGTGCCAGCGGTCCATCCGCCCTCCCGGTGGTGCAGGAAGAGCGACGTCGCGAAGTCGTCGATACTGGCCGCGTCGAGCGCGGGCACGTCCGGAACCGCCCTGGTCTCCTTGTACTTGACCGTCAGGAGCCCGCGGTGGGGCGTCAGGTGAAGGTCGGAGCAGTTGTCGTCGCCGAAGTGGTCGACCCAGTCGGCCACGTCTTGTGCTGTGAATCGAGTCATATGCCGACTACTCCTGCCCGAGGATGCGGATAGCCTCGGCGCGGTCGGTGATGCCCGCGGCGATCAGAGCGTCCAGGTTCGTCGAGAAGCGTGTGGAGTTGGCGTCGGCGATCGCGTGAAGCTGGGTGCTGGAGCGGCCCTCGATCATCGCGTCGATGAAGTCATCCGTCTTGGTGAGGATCTCGTGCACGGAACGCATGCCTGCGTACCGGTTCTCACCGGTTCGAGCGAGCGTGCGCACGAGACGCTGCGAAACAACCCCGCGCACACCGTCCAGCATGGAAAGCGGCTCGGCCTCGGCGAGTTTCACGAACCTTCGGAGGGCGGCGACGCCGTCCGTCGCGTGGATGGTCGAGAGGACCAGCTTCCCCATGTCGGCGAGCTGGGCGGCGAGTCGGGCGGTGTCTCGGTCGCGCACCTCGCCGATAATCAGCAGGTCGGGGTCGGCCCGGACGATCTTCTCGAGGATGGCGGCGTAGCCGGCCTGGGCACCGTTGGTCTCGTTGACCTCGATCTGCTCGACACCGTCGATCAGCTGCTCGACGGGATCTTCGATCGACATGATCGTGCCGAACTCTCGCCGGAGCTCCATCACAATCGCACGCAGCAGCGAGGACTTGCCCTCGTTGGTCGGACCTGCAGCGAACACGATCCCGCTTCGCCGCGTCAGCATCCGCCCCAGTGCGCGAGAGTTCTCGTCGGTGAGGCCGAACTCGACAAGCGGGCGAGCTCGGCCCAGCTGCGGAAGTCGGAGCACGACCTTCTCGCCGTCGTCGACGAGGAGGAAGCGGACGGCTCGGGCTCGGTAGTTGTAGCCGTCGACGGGCAGCATGATCCGGCCGTCAGCGGGCTCTGAGGCCTGGTGCTGACTTCCCAGACGTGCATGCGCCTTGACGGCGTTGAAGATGGTTCGAGCTTCGTCCGGGCCGTACTCGACCAGGTCGTGACGCTCACGCTCGAACTTCGTGTAGATGCGCAGCGACTTCGTGACGCTGTCGATCACCATGTGGACATCGCTCGCGCCGGCACGGGCGAGCGCAACCAGCGCCCCGTGCTTCCAGTCAGCGATCTCGCCGGTGCCGATCTTGTTCGCGACGTCCGCGAAGGTGCCCGGCTCGGCCGAGGGAGCGGTCTCGGCGTCCAGGCTTGCGACCGAAGTGGTGGACGGGTAGGTGAGGGTCATGCTCGTTCCTTTGCTGGAGGTATGAATGAGGAGGGGGGCGCGGGCGGGTGTGAGGGGAACCCGCGCCCCCGGTCTGGTTACTTCGTGGACGTGCGCTTGCTGCGCCGAGAGGCGACGATGAGGACGACCCCAGCCGCGGCGAGGATGCTGACCAGCGCCAGGCCGATGGGCAGGTAGGCCGCCTCGTCGGAGCCGGTCTTGGCGAGCGCGTCGACGATGGTGGTCTCGCCGTCGGCGCCGCACTTGCCCTGATGGGTGACCTCACCGCGGGCGTTGCGGACGATCTCCACCCAGAAGTAGGTGCCGACCTCGGTGAACGTGTAGTCGTCGGAGACGTACTCGCCGGTCGCAGGGAGCGGCTGCGACTTGCCCACCTTCACCTCGTTCGCCGTGGTGCAGACGGGGGTAGTTCCCTGCTGCTTGTAGACGGCGAACTCGATCGTGGCGTTCTTGGGGATGACCCCGGTCACGATGGCGGTGTCGTGGCCCTTCTGGCCGAGGCCAACGCGCGGGGTGGCCTTCGTCACCACGTCGTCCTCCGCAACGACCGTCTTCTCCTTCTGGTCGCCGCACTCCCCTGTGTTGATGACGGTGCCGTCACCGGTGCGGAAGGTGGCGACCCAGTAGTAGACGCCGACCTTCTTGAAGATCACGTCGGCGGACGGGAATCGTCCTGCCTCGCTGACAGGCACCGGCTTGTTGTAGAAGTACGCCGGGTCGCGCTCGAGTGGAGCGGTGGGCGAAGGTGACGGCGTGCCCGCCCCGGCCGCGTTCGGAGCCGGGGTGGGGGCTGCCTCGGCAACGTATCCGGTGTTGAAGACCTCGTTGGTCGGTTCGCACACCGGCTGGTCGCCGAGGTCCTGCTGCAGGTAGGCAGCGAAAGTCACCGTGTTCGGGCAGCTCGTCGCACCATCGGCCGGCTGGCTGGTGCCGCAGTACGGCGCCGGGATCTGACCGTCGACGATCGCGGTGTCGTTCGTCTCGTCGCCGAGAGCGACCGAAGCGACCGCCTCGGTCGACACTGCGGGCGGGGATACCTTGGTGACCTCGCCCTCGGTGGCCCAGCCGTCGGTCCAGTCGGTGAAGTATCCCGCTCCGGGTCCGTCCTGGATGAGGGTCCAGACGTTCACCAGGTAGCCGTCCGCGGTCGGCGGGGCGGTGATCTCGTCCGAGTCGTAGCCGCCCGGGGCCGTCACGCTGACATCGGTCGTGTGGAACAGCTTCGCGTCAGACGGGACGGTGTCGCCCGGGGTGGGAGCCGTGTCGCCTTCGACCCAGTAGGTCTTGTTCTGGAAGTGTGCCGGGATGGGCTCTCCGCCGATGGTCGGCCACGGTCCCTCGTCGAGCGAGACCGTCAGGGTGTCGGAGACGGTGTGCCCGAACCCGACCTCGCCGGCGGATGCCTTCGAAACGCCGGAGAGCTTGGCGGCGACGACGTGCGCTTCCGCCTGCAGACCGAACTGGTCGGCCCACCGGTATCCCTCCGGCATGAAGGTCTGAGCTCCGACAGAGGAGTCGGCGGCGTCGATGTGCCAGACCCACTGGTAGAAGCCGGGTGCGTGGTTGGCCGCGAGCACCGAGGGTGCCGTGTACTTGCCAGGACCGTTGAGGGTCACCGTGGCGTTGCCCGCCACGGGCGCGCCGGCCGGGGCCGTGGCGGAGGGCGAGGGCTGGTCGACGAACGGGCCGTACAGCGTGCCCTGGGTCACGATGGGGATGTAGCGGCCTGAGGTCGTCTGCCGCCAAGGCTGCGACCCTGCGGCGACGTCGGCCTGGAGCGTGTCGGTGAAGCTGCTGCCCTGATCGACGAAACGGCTCTGCACGCTGGAGGTCACGACTGGCGAGAACAGCGTCGAGCGCTCGACCGGGTCGCTAGCGGTCATGGTGTAGCTGAAGCGCTGCTGGGTGGTCGATCCGCCCTTGATCACCCGCTGCTGACCGCCGGTGGAGTAAATCGTGACGTTGCCGTCGTAGGTCCATCCGGCGGGAGCGTTGACGTTGCCGGTGGCGCTGATCTTGTAGAACGGCGTGCCGTCCGCTGGGACACCCTTGACCGAATACGTGCCATTGCCGACACCGTTTCGGGCAGAACTGCCGGTGTCGGTGAATATGCCGTTCGTCAGCTGCAGGTTGACGGTCGCACCGGCGGGCAGGTTCACCACCCGAAGAGATCCGGTGTAGTTGTTGTTGTCGACGCTGAAGCTCATGGACCCGGTGAACGCCGGAGCGCCCTGCGGTTGGTTGTACTGGGCTTCGGTCTCGTTCCAGATCGTGTTGAACGCACCGAGCACCGTCTGGTTGCCGTCGATGTAGTGCACGCCGGTCGCGTAGCCCTGGCCGTTGTAGTGGGCCCACGTCGACGTATATGCGTACACATAGGCGTTCACCGCTGCCGCCTGGGTCGGGTCAGCGGTCTGGCCCCATTTCGAGAGCGCGTAATTGAGTCTCTGCAGAACCGACCCGTTGAGCGCATCTCCCATCTCGGTGGTCAAGGCGCCGACAAGAGAGCCGCCTCCGGTGGCGCCGCTCGGCCAATCCCTCGAGGAGTCCATGCAGTATGCGCGGGAGTTGTCGGGGACGATGTAGTTGCCGAGGTAGCCGCCGTCAGGAGTTATTCCTGAGTAGCCAGCGCCCGTCTGTGCGGCTTCTGCCGTCGTTGGCGACGTGCCAAACTCGACCGTTGTCCCCACGACGCCCAACGCCAGAGACGTGGCGACGAAAACTGCGGCGACCTTGGCCTTGTACCGGGGCTTCATCGTGCCCCGGTGGCTGGTCAACCTTGCGGGTGTGCCCCGTCGTTTCGGGTGGTGGTGCATCTGCGCTGGTCCTCTCCTGCCGACTGAGAATGACGGCGGTCAGGGCCGGAGCGGGTTCATCCGGCCTTCACTACCTAGATGGCGGAAGTGCGCAGTGAGCTCCGCGAGCAGGTCAGAACACCAGGTCGGACACGCCAGCGAGGACCGCCTCTTGCCGCACCCGTGCCTGGTATGTGCGGAGGGCGGCCAAATGCGTTTCGGACGAACGCGGGTTGAACTCGGCGTCGAGCAGGAATGCGCCGAGCAAGGATGTCTCGCGTTCGTTGGGACGACCGCCCCATGTGATGCTCGCGATAGCGCGCAGCTCCACGGCACTTACAGGGGCGAAGATGGTCGCCGCTTCCGCGATGCGTTCCCCCTCATGCCCATGGCGCGCAGGTGGGTTGTCGGCCATCCACCCGACGATGTTTGAAAGCTGATTCGCGAGCCGCGCCGGTGTCCGGGGCAGGAGCGCCGCCACGGTCAGGTCGATCGCCTGGTCCACAGTCGCTCCGGTGTGGGTGCCGTAGGCGGCCGGGTCGGGAAGCGTCGAGTGAGGCACGCGGATCGCGGGGTTGTCGAAGTGGTCGATCTCCGCTTGGATGCGTCGGCCCTTGGATGAGTCGGCGTAGGTGCGGAAGACGGTGCGCCCAGTTTCGACGCTAATCCAGTCACGGACCAGTGTGCTCGCGTAAGCGAGGGGCGAGGCCGCATTCTCGACCAGAGCACGGCACTGCTCGGGGTTCGTCGCAAACGACACCAGGATGAGGTTCACCAGGTCGTCTTCGTCGCGCGCCTGGTAGGGGTGACCTACGTTCTGCGAGAAGGCGATGGCGTTGGGGACGAGGTGGCGCCTGATGTCCTCCATGAACTCGAACACCAGCGGTGAGTTCATGAAGGTCTTGGAGTTCTCCGTGAGCAATTCGACGGCGGCTCGGAACCGCTCTTCGATGCTCATGACGCGAAGGCAGTCCGACGACCACTGACAAGCTCGGCGATGGTGTCGACCGTCTCCAGAACGTCGTATGCGACCTTGGCCGCAGCGAGGAAGTCTTCAACGCTGGTGGGGTCGGCCTTGATGGCCGCGGCGACGTCGGCGACGTCGAGGCCCTTGTACGTGCTCCCGCACTTCAGGAGCGGGTCGAGCACTCGGTTGACCAGGAGCGTTGTTCGACGCTCGACGGTGTCGGATTCCGAGAGAACAGCCTTGGAGTAGATGTCGCGCGCGCGCCGCATACCACGCTCCCCGTTTGAGGGATCGTCAAGGTTCGGTATTTCCGACAGAATCTTCCTGCGCTCTGTCGCGCTAACACGGGGGTCATCAGCCCACGCGTGCACCTGTCGATGGCGAGGAGAAATCTCCTCAGAATCGTCGATCTCACGAGGATCGGCGACCAGGTTAAAGCCCTCGATGTCCGTAAATAGGTCCGGCTGACGTCCCCTCACGGGGACGATAATAGCTGGAGCTGGGGACATTTGGACGCCAATAGGGACTTTCTGCCGGTGAGGCCCTATTTCGGTACCCTCCAGGGATGGGCAGAGGGAGCGCCGCGCCGTCGACAGAATTCTCGATGCGCGTTGTCTCCAACATCGAGCATCGGCGCCAGGAAGTGGGCCGAACCCACCAGCAGCTGTTCACCGAGGCCGGCCTCAGCAAGAACTACTACTGGAAGCGGCTCAATCATGAGCTGCCTTTCAACACCAACGACATCGACGCCCTCGCGCGCGTGCTCGGCGTCGAGCCCGAGGACCTCACCTCCAAGCGGATGGTCGGCAACCGAGCACTTCGGCTCAGCGGTCCAGAGCTCGCCCGCCGGCTTCAGCTGCTTGCCGAGACGCCGACCGCGCACGGCGATGATTTCCGCATCTCCGATCTTGTGGACTTCCTGCGATCGCAAGAGGTCGAATTCACTCCCGAGCGTTGGGCCTCCTTGATGGAGGAGACCGCCTCCGTGACGAGCCAGAGCGAGAAGCTGCTGGTCGAGATAGCGACGTTCTTCGACGTCGATAGGGTCTATCTCACCAACTTCGCCCAGGAAGATGTCACCGAGCACGTCGAGGCACAGCTCGTCCTCCGTAGAACGCTGAAACAGATCGGGGGCGCGACCGTCTCGGCGCGCGCGCTCGGCAATGTTCCCGCCAGCGCACTCCTTCAGATAGCGAAAGACATTTCAGCAACAGACCAGAAGTAGAGCCATAAATGAGCGTCAATTCGGGGACGCCCCATGGTCGAACGCCTGCAGACATTGCCAAGAACGCTCAGCGCAAGTTCGACAGCCTCAATCTCAACAGCAACACCTCCACTCTCATCGACGTCGTCGGTCTCGTCGTGGACCGGTCCGGGAAACCGATCGCGATTGAACCCATCGGTGACAAGAGTTGGGCCACCGTTACCGGACTCTGGGTCGACACCGCCGAACGGCACCGCATCCTGATCCGCAAGACGGACACGCCGCTCTACCAGATGCACGTGGTCTTGCACGAACTCGCACACATCCTCTTCGAGCACCCCGGCTGCAAGACCGCGCGAGCCACCGCGCCGGGAGTGGCGATCGACGCCACCTCGGCCGAGGTCCGTGCCCGCAAAGTCATCGCGTCCACCTCCAGCCCCAGCGCGGTCTCAGACGCCGTTATGGAAGGGGAAGCCGAACACCTGGCTTTCCTGCTGTCGCGGATCCTGCTGCGGCCCAAGAACGACTCCGACGAGCGAGTTTTCGGCTGATGCACGAACTGAAAACAGCAGCGACCATCATCCTGGCCCTCGTCTTCGTGCTCCGCACACCCTCCGCGATCCGGGAACCGCGCAGTCGCCTGTCCTGGCTCGCGTCCGGTGTCGGTACGCTCGCGCTGCTTACCCTCGGCACCGTGATCCCTCAGCGGGTCGTCGACGGCTGGCTCGGGGGCGAAAACTGGATCAACCTCGCCCAGAATCTTCTCTGCACCATCGCCTTCTGGCTGGTGACCCAGGCCGCCATCTCGCAAGACGGACAACGCCGGCGGCTGCGCTGGTGGCCGCTCGCGCTGGCGCTCATCGCGTTCACCATCCCGTTCCTCTTCATCACCGATCGCGGTACGACGGACTACTACTTCATCCCACACCGCACGGGACAGACCGCGATGTGGCTCTACGCCTCGATCTACATGGCAACGATCGCGTCCATCTCGTTCGAACTGCTCCGGGGGGTAAACCGCCGTGAAGCCCGCTCCTACTGGTTCTTCCGTGCTGGAGCTGCACTGGTCATCCTCGCCAGCCTCGACGAGATCGTCTACCTGACCTTCGCGCGCTTCCAGATGGCCCCAGCCTCGGTGATCGAACTGCTCAAGAACGGGTTCGACCCGTTCTTCTACGTGGGAGTCATCCTGATCGTCGCGGGTATCGCGTCGTTCACCGCGACCCGCTCCTTCCGCGAACTGCGCCTCCAAGCCAAGCTGTTCCTGCTGGGGCGCGTCCTCGCCCGCCGCGGTCTCCCCCGCCCTCAATCCGTGCCCTCAACGGACACGATCGGCCGGGTCTACGACCACGTGATCACCATCCGCGACCAGGAAACCATGGCCGAAATCACACTCAGCCGTGGTGAAGCGATCCTCGTGGCCGGATCCGAACGCTTCGTCGCCCGGAGCCTGCCCAACGCACCAAGCGAACCGATGGTCCAATCGCTCACCATCACGAACGGAGCTACCGCATGATCTGGGCTGTCGTCATCGTCGCAGTCCTCGTCGTTGCCGCAATCGGCATCGGCGCCCTGGCCGTCGTCCTCGCCCGCCGTGTCGTAATGCCGCGGCCACCGAAACTCACCGCGATCCGCGACATCGACCTGGAATCCGAGACGATCACCCTCGACGCCGACCGCAAGACCCTGCACGCCGGCACCTTCGGACTCTGGGCAGGTGACAACGGCTACGCCCTAGTAGGCGACATCGTGCGCCACGACACCTCCGACGACTCGATCACCCGCAAGCTGCTCGAAGTCGACGGTACGGGCCTGTCAGAGGCCACAGAAGGGCGGTGGACCGGCCACGTGCTCCGCTCACCCGCCGTCCTGCACCGCAACGATCGCGAAGTCCTCATCCCCGTCGACGGCGGAACGGCTCCGGCTTGGCTCATCGAGCCCGACGGCACCCCCACCACGACCTGGGCCATTCACATCCACGGCGTGCGCACGACACGAATCACAGCGCTACGCACCGTCCCCGCGGCCGACCAGCTCGGCATGACCTCACTCGTCGTCTCCTTCCGGGGCGACACCGAAGGCCCGGAGGTGCGGAACGGCGCCTCAGGCCTCGGAACCACGGAATGGCCCGACGTCGACGCGGCGATCGCCTACGCGCTCGAGCACGGCGCCGAACGCGTCTTCCTCTTCGCTTGGTCCATGGGCGCCAGCATCGCCCTACTACTCACCGAGCGCTCCCCGCACCGTGAGGCGATCGGGGGGCTGGTCCTTGTCGCGCCGTCGACCGACTGGCGGACCGTCATCCGCTATGGCGCGCACAAGGCACACCTCCCTGCATTCCTGGCCGCTGCTGCAGCAGGAGCCCTCGCCGGCCGCCTCAGCAGCCGAATTGTCGGCCTCGTCTCCCCCATCGACCTAGACGGTAGACGCCCTGGACTGGACCCGCGGCTCCCGCCTGCAGGTGCCGGCCCTGGTCATCCACTCCGACGGCGATACCGAGATCCCCGTGGTCCTCAGCCGAAAGTTCGCGGCCGCCAATCCTCACCAGGTCACCCTCGTTGAAATCGACGGCGCAGAGCACGCCTGGGAGTACAACCTCGACCCCGAGCGGTTTAACGCGGTCATCGCGGACTGGGTAAGTTCCACGACACGCTAACGGGGGTCGCATATAGGGACGGCTAATGCCCCTATACCGGGTAGTCTGCTGCTCGTGCATAAATCCGGAGCTAGTGAGACGGCTGATTCGGCCGACTCTGCAAACACGCCCGCGAGCCTGCCGTTAATCCCGGGATTAACGCGACAAGATGAGCGCATGGCAGGCAGGAACGCTGGTAAGAAGCGCAACTACTTCGTCCGAGGCAACAAGGACGCATGGAGAGCGGACCTTCTGCTCTCGCCCTTCATCGAAGAAGCCATCGACAGTGCCGCCGCCGAGTCAGGAAACTACTCGCCGGCGCTCTACCTCGAGCTGTTCATCCGCGAGTATGTCGCGGAGCACGGCCACTTGCCTGCCGTCCCGGTCGCACTGATGGAGTCATCGGAGGTGTCCTCTACGGCAGCCGCTTAAAGAGAAAGGGCCGCCTTACGGCGGCCCGTCCCAGGTTTTCACTCTGGAGCTCAAGTCCCTCACTCGCCAAAGTTTCGGCTTGAGCTTCTTCCCAAATAAATCCGGAATGGCCCGGAGGCTTTTCCGTACCCTCTGAGAGGAGTTGGCAGCATCGTAACCCAGATTTCGGGTTCCTGCACGTGCGCACGCGTCCCGCGTGTCGGCGTGTCGGCCACAGATCGCTCCGTCGCCCGTCTCGTCGACGTCGAGCTTCCGCTGTCCCTCTCCCCCACTACTTCCCCGTCCCGCCCCGCTACGACGACGTGCGCGGCCGCTGACGGGTCGCATCCTGCACGCCCGATCGACCTGGTCGACGGCGCGTGCGCGCAGCTCCTCACGGTGAGGAGGACGGTCACCTGATCTAGCGCAGAGACCGCGGCCGGCGCCTGACGCCCGCCCTCACCCCGCACCGGTCGGACCCGCAACAGCGGCCCCGACGCATCGCATCGAAGGAACGCCGAGTCACAGTCGGCGACCTTTGTGCGCCCAAAAACAGAGCCGAGCACATACCGGCAGCTTTGCTGCGCCCATTTTCAGGCCGGAGAGGTCACCAGAAGCCATGAGAACACACGTCGCCCCGATGCGCGGCCGCCGTAGCGCGGCCGACGCCGGCGACCGCTCATGGCTCCCCACCCCCGGCGAGGTCGCCGAAGCCCTCCATGCCCACGAAGCGAGCGACACGTTCCGACCGCCGAGGCAGCGGGGTGAGCCCGCACCGCGCAGTTGGGCGATCCACGTCCCAGCCGAGGAATGGGCCAAGATCCCCGCCTGGTGGTCCGGCGCCCACTGGTTCGACTGCGTCATCGACTGGCTGCACTCCCCCGAGCGAGAGAAAGCCCGGCAGCGGTGGCACGTCGCCGATGCCACCCTGCTGGCGATCGCGCACGTGCTCCGTTACGCCGCCGAACCGGCTACCGGCCGCCACGTCACTCTCTCCTACGCGACGATCCGCGCCCGCGTCCTGGCCAACACCGAGGCCGCCGAGGGACGCACGATCCGGCTCAAGGCCGACGAGAGCGTGCGCCTGGCCATCCGCACCCTCGAGGCCGGCGGTTTCGTGCACGTCCACGCCACGGGCCGGAACCTGCTCTCCCGGGAGGAGAAAGCCGAGGCGTTCGAAACGCACGGCGGCCACCAGGAGCAGGCCGCCAACGTCATGGCGCTCACGCTCCCCGCCCTCAAGGCTGTGGATAACTCCGCGTCTCTAGATCCCGTTTTGGGCCTAACCGCTTCCGTCCCGTCAAAACCTTCTTCTTCGGTAGATCTAGAACAACAATCCCCAAGGGGAATGGAGCGCGCTACGCGCGCCAGGCCGAATAGGAACAAGGGTTTTTCTGACGATCCGTCAGCAAACGTCCCCGAGAGGGTACGATCCCTCGACAGACTGCGACTTCTCGCGCACCTGGACCGGCACTACGGCGGCTCTCTCGCCGGTCCCCGACTCGGCAAGACCGGGAAGCTCCTCACGCGCCACATCGGCCAGCTCGACCACGCCCTCACCGCCGCAGGCGTCGACCTCGACGCCTGGACCTGGTGGCAGATCGCCGACCTGGTCGACGCCCGCCACTCCGGCGACAAGAGCACCGCCCAACAGAAGATCACCGCGGCCGCCGACCCACTGCGCTACTTCATCTGGATGGTCAAACAGGTCATCACCCCCGGCGAGAAGCCCCGCACCATCATCCGCACCAGCCCCGTCAAGCACGCCACTCCCTCCCCCGCCCGAGACGACGGAAGGCTGCCCCTGGCGCCGACCTCCGCGGAACGCCAGGCGATCGACACCACGATCCGCGAGATCCATCGGCAGCGGGCCGACGAACTCCAGGCGCAGCGCACCCGGCGCGCCACCGAACGTCGGCGCATCACCGACGTCCTCCTCGGCGAAGGCATGCACCCCGCCGACTTCCCCGCCGTCGTCCGCAAGCTCCACACCGAGGTGCAGCAGGTACACGAACTCCTCACCACCCGAGGCTGGCAGCTCGACCACGTCGAGCTCGGCCACGGCGACATCGTCTGGATCAACCCGAAGCAAAAGGCCGACATCCCAGACGACGCTGACCTGAACACCGTGACCACGATCCGCTTCGCTCCCCCGGCGACGGCCGATGACCACAACACGTACGTCGTAAACAAGGCCGGATCTGCTCACAGCGACCGAGCCGTCACCCTCGGCGAGCTGTTCCGCGAGTTGTAGTTACAGACTCTGTAAGTCACGAAGTCACGAAGTCACGAAGTCACGAAGTCTGTAACTTGGGCGGCCGTGTGCTATCGTACTCACGGAGTTACAGAGTTCCGAACTACGGAACTACGGAACTACGGAAGTACGGAACTACGGAAGTACGGAAGTACGGAAGTACGGAAGTACGGAAGTACGGAAGTACGGAAGTACGGAAGTACGGAAGTACGGAAGTACGGAAGTACCAGACTTTGGAACTTACAGAGCAAAAACGGAGCGATGGACCTGAAACTTACAAAGTCACGAACTCCCGAAGTCTGTTAGTCACGAACTCGCAGACTTCCAAAATCACGAACATACAGAGTTGCGAAACGCCGCGGGCGCAACTCTGTAACTTCCGAACCTACAGATTGGATAGGACCATGAGAATCGTTGCTGTAGCAGGCCAGAAGGGCGGGATCGGCAAGACGACGTCGGTGATGAACCTGTCGGCCGTACTAGCCAAAGGCGGGAATCGCGTCCTCGTGGTGGATGCCGACGGTCAGCGATCAACGACGTGGTGGGCTGGCAATGGGGGAGAGGATCTACCGTTCGACTTCGCCCCGGACGTTGATCCCAAGAACCTCGCTCGCTTGCGAGAGCTGCCCTACGACCTCATCTTTGTCGACACTCCGGGCAACCTCGAAGCTACATCGACGCTGTCTGCCGTGCTCGATTCCGCGGATTTCGTGATTCTGCCCCTGGTGCTCGACCCTCTCGCAGTGCAGCCGCTCGTTCGAACCGTTAAGTCTCTTGTGGAGCCTCGACACCTCGACTACCGCGTGCTTCTCAATAACATCGACCGCCGGCGAGGCGACGCACACCTCCAGGATTGGGAGGGGATCGTCGACAATCTGGGCCTTGCGCGATTCAAGAACCACGTCCGCAAGTCGGCGAGCGTGACCGACGCTCCTCTGACTGGCCGGGTCGTCACCGACTACACGGATACGCGACAGAACCGGGCCGCGATCTTCGACTACAACTCAGTCGCGCTCGAGCTTCAATCCATCTGGGCAAACGCCCCCGTTCAGGCAGGAGCAATCTGATGAGCCGCAAGGACCTCTCGACGCTGCTCGACAAGATCAACACTGACGACGTCGAGCCGCTGCAGCAACAAGGCGACTCTTCGCCAGCCTCTGACCCTGTCGTGGCCCCGCAGGCGCTAGCCGCTCCGGATGCCGAAACGCCGCTGGTGAAGTCAGCGTCGCCTCGAAAGCGGCAGCCTGCCCAGGCCAAGAAGGCTGCTGAACCCGCCGCGGCCGCGGCGCCGGCCGCTGTCGTCCCGGCGCCGGCCGGGGGAGAGCCCCTGTATCTGCGGTTCGTTCGCAAGGAGACCCGTCTTCGCGAGGAGCAGTACGAGACGCTCACGGAGTACGCGCGCAAGCTGAATCGAGCAAAGGCGCCTGGGGCAGGGGAGCGGATCACCGAGAACACCCTTATCCGGATCGCGATCGACCTCCTGATCCCGCACCTCAACGAGCTCAATGGAAACGACGAGGCACAACTCCGGGACTCTGTAACTAACAGAGTTTAGGGGCGAGGCCAGCTCACGTCGCCGGGAGATACCTCTGGGCGAGCCCTGACGAAACGTGCCGCATGACGAATTGTGCCGCCAATGATCGAAGTGTCCGCAGAGATTTCGACAGTGAGTGGCTCGATAAGCGTGAGCTTGGTCTCGCGTTTCGGCTGGAAGCGGTCGTACGTGCGAGACGAGATGACGTCGGGCCACGGATGATCCGCTGATGCGGGTCGGACTAGGGGAGTGAGCGCGCGGGCGGCCGTAGGCCGCACGGGTGTCGTGCGGCCAATGATTCGTAGCTCGCCGCCCTCATACCGGCCGAGAATCAGCTCGCCCGGCTGGGTCAACGTACCGGTCACCGCGCCCGCAACGACCTCGAAGGTGTCGCGATGCTTCACCTTGATCCTTATCTGCACTTGAACCGATCGTCCAGCCCTGCCATTTGTTCGATCACCCGAAGTTGACGACGGCTCGTGCTTTTGTGGGGCGTAGTCGATCAGCTGACATCTGAGCAAGTCCGCAAAAGTGACGACACAGGAATCTGCGTCTCGGCCCGATAGGTTCAAACAAGGGCGCTATTGGGGATAGCGGTTGAGAATTCCTGGGGGTGCTTCGAGGCGGCAATAGCCGCGATTGGATGATGGCGTCCGCGGGCGCCTGAAATTAGGGGTATTCAAATGATCAAAGGGAAAGTTGCTTCACTCATTGCTGCGGCGGCATTGGTTGCCGGGTCCGTCGCGGTTGCGGCGCCGGCCATGGCAGACAATTCGAACAGCGGGAACGGCTGTACGGCGACCGTAAAGACGCCGTCAAAGTCGGGGAACTACATCCATGTCGCCGGGAGCGCCTCGTGCAGCGCAAGCAGCTACCGATCGATGAACGTCCAGCTGTGGCACTACTACGATCTGCTTCCGGCCGCGCTGGTGACGACCGCCTACGACTCGGGAACGAAGACGAGCTACAACGTCAGCAAGAACGTCTGCGACAACGGTGGCACGACGACCTACTACACCAACGGCGCGCTGGAGAACTCTGGTGGTGGCATTCTCGTGAACGTCGGCGGTTCGGGCACGATCACCCTTAGCCATTGCTGACTCAAGAACGCATGACTGTATCCGCTTCCTCCCTCATTCTCAAGCGGGGGAGGAAGCGGGTGCTGTCTGACATCGCCTTTGAGTTCCGGCCAGGACTGAACATCGTTCTAGGACGTAACGGCGCTGGAAAGACGACACTATTGGAAGCCCTCGCGCTCCTGAAGGAGCCCGTGCTCGAGAGAGTAGCTTTCGGCCAAGATTCCTCCCGTGCCATGGATCGCAAGTCTCTTCTGGCGCGCATCGGATTCATCGCCCAGTCGGCCGACGCCTTCCCGTCGTTTACCGCAACCGAATCTGTCGAGTACGCGGCGTGGTTAAAGGGAGTCCCGAGCCGGGAGCTGACAGTGCGAGCAGCAGAAGCGCTTGATCGCGTGGGGATGACCGAGCATGCACGGACGAAATACCGAAAGCTTTCTGGGGGCATGAAACAGCGCGTCAACATCGCCGCGTCTTTGGTTCACGATCCAGCGCTGTGGATTCTTGATGAGCCGACTGTGGGACTCGATCCTGAGCAGCGCACTTACTTCCGAGGGGTGATTGCCGAGCAGGTGGCGACGTCCACCGTCATTCTGAGCACGCATCTGATCGATGATGTGGAGGACATGATGGCAAACGTGCTGGTGATCGGTGGTGGAGGCGTGATCTTTTCAGGGTCGGCCGCCCAGCTCGTCGCATGGGACGACGGCTCAAGCCCCGGCACAACGGCGTTGGAGCGCGGCTACGCCAGGTTGTCGAAGACGAAGCTTGATGCTGCGTGAAACACGTACTGCTTGAGGCCACGCATTCGCCTGGACGGTTCTTCTGCGGCGCGTATGCGGTGCTGGTGCTGCTGGCTGTTCTGGGGTTGCACAAACCCGGATTGTGGGAATGGGCAACCACCACTCAATCGTTGACGGCGTCGATCGCTATCTTAGGTCCGGCCGCTGTGGGCGCCGTCGCCCTTGAAGCGGGGCTACGCATGCGGCACAGTCATCGACTCGAGCTGAGGCAATCCGTCATCGGGGTGCTCCGGCCCGTGCTTAGCCACTACCTCGCGAGCCTCATTTGGCCCTTGCTCGGATTCGCTGCGGGCATCGTCGTTACTGGTGCGATCATGGTGCTCCAGAACGGGTACGGGACTCCGGTGTGGCTGTGGCTCCTCGCGACTGCGGCCGGGCTCATATTCGCCAGCACCTGTGGCTTCGCAGTGGGGATCTTCGCCACGTTTCGCTGGTTCGTCCCTCCGATCGCAGCCTTAGTCGCGTACTTCCTATTCATCCCGTTTAGCCAGTTCCTTCCAAACGAGGCTAGGTGGGTTTCTCACCTATATTTCATTACGGGTGACGCAACAGAGCTGTTCTCAGGCTATCGGTGGTCGACACTGGCCGGAGAAGCGATCTGGTACGTAGCGATTAGCGCGGTGGTCTTCCTCGTGTGCGTAGCTCGAATCGGGACTCGAGTCAGTCGGCTGTTCGTCGTTGCGCTTCCCGCCACTGCGGCAGTCGCTGTGGTTGGGATCTTGCTTGTTGCCAGCGGCAAAGGTGTGATCACCGAAGGCTACGTGCGGCCGGTTTACGCCTGCGCCGACGGGCGCCCGCAGGTATGCGTCGCGGAGCCATACAAGGCAGCCATTCCAGCTCTCGAGCGGCAATTCGAGCAGTTCAACCGCAAAACCGTCGGCACTTATCTCGAAGCCACGAAGCTCCAACAGAGCTATGCGGGGTCCGCCCAAGATTTGGACGGGAGCCGGGCGATCTACCTTCAAGATGTCGGAGTATCTGCCGCACCGATCGCGCTACAGATGTATGTCCAGTACACGCTCGCGCCGAACTGCCAAGGCACCGCCGAGTTCCAGAACCTCGCCGAGATTGTGTATTCGTGGCTGGTTGCCCAGCCGGACCCGTACGCTGCGCTCGAGGGAAAGGGTCCGGTCGGCGCGGCATCAGCGCGCTTTGAGCGAATGACAGAGAGCGGCAAGGTCGCGTGGTTGAAGGCACACGCCCAAGACATTCGGACCTGCTCGCTTACCTCTGCGGCATTCTGATGCGAGGGAGCAGTCTCTTCCTCAAGTCGCGGCGAACGCTGCCCTACCTAGCTGTCGCGGCCGTGGTTTTTGTTACCGCGTTCCTTGCCCGCGAATGGATCGTCCGACCCCATGAATTCGGCACACTCACCTTCCCTCTGGCCATGGTTGCCCCAGCGTTCTACGGCCTGGCAATCGGCGCGCTCTCTGGTTCACCGACACCCGAGTTGGACCGAGGCGCGACACGCAATCTCGTCCGCGCTCGAGGAGCCCAACTCGCATTTTTCCTGGTGGTTGCAGGCATCTTCGTTGGAGCCCTTGCCACCTCCCCAATCAATGGCCAAAGCATCCTCTCGGCAGAACGCAACCTACTCGGATTCACTGGCATAACGCTCGTTTGCGCTGCCATCGTGGGTCCCAAATTGAGCTGGTTTATCCCGCTCGCTTGGATCACCCTTCCTCCGTTCTACTTCGTCAATCGAGAAGACGACCCAGTGGGGATAGCGACCTTCTACGCGCAAGCAGACGATCAACTCAGCTCATTGATCTTCTGCCTCATTGTCGCGGGGGTGGGTCTGGCGTTGGCGGTTGGTTTCGAAACCGCTCGGTCTCCGCTGCGGGTGCTCCGCTAGCTTGCTTGCGCAAGCCATGAAGTTGCGCTTTCGTTAGAAAGGGTGATGACGTGGCGTGCTCGGTGCGCGTCTTTCAAGTTGTGGTCATCGCCAGAGCTCGGATTCAGATCTAAATTCGAAGTCGGCGACACATCAGCGTACGAACGCCCGGAAGGTCGGCATCGGTAGGTCGACAGCTCCTTCTGGCCGGAGCCGGATTGTCCGCTCGCGTTTGGTGCGCAGATGGTCTAGCGTCACGTCGATCCCCTCGATCTCCCCGCGCCAACCCTCAGCTTCTGCGCGTTCTCGACGTCCCAGAAGGTCGGATTCGAGGTAATCGAGTCGGGCGATCATTTGCGGCTCGACGTGAAGCATTGGGCAGCGTACGCAGGCGTGTTCGTGCGCGCATGGCGTTCCGTACGGGCGACCGCACGAGCCGAGCTCGACTTTGCGCTTGTCGAAGTGCTCCTCGAACTCTTGCCATTCGGAAACGGTTGTGTCGCGGTATTCGTCCTGAGGCCGAAGTCGCCGACGTCGGGTCAGGTGGAGCTGGTAGTGGCGGACGACGTCTTCGTCGAACACGGCGACGTAGCCGCGCGTTGTCTGGAGACTCGCGTGACCGAGGAGAGCCGCTCCGATGTGAATGGGTAGTCCGTTGTTCACGAGGTCCGTCGCGAACAGGCGCCGGAAGTCGTGCGGGGTGAAGGTCAGTCCTGCAAACTGCGGGTAGCGGCCCGCCACTTCTTGGCAGGCGCGGCGGATCATTCTGGCGACGGTCGTCGGACTCATCACACCGGTGGTCTGGCCGCTGCTGCGCTGGAAGAGGAACGGCATCGGTTCGGTGTGCTGCCGCTCGTGGGGGTCCCAGCGGCGCACCAGCGGGATCGCCCCGAACTTGTCCGTCTGTCGTCGGATGACCTGGGCGACCACGTGGAGAAGTTCGGGCGACATCGGGATGACACGCTCCCGGTCCGTCTTCGACGGTGTCACAACGAGCAGTGCGACCACCTCGCCATTCGAGCGCCGATATTGCCGGATCGAAAGGTGGGACAGCTCCAACAGCTCCTCGTGGCGGATGCCGGTCAGGCGTAGCACCTCGATGATCGCCCAAGTCCAGAAGGCCCGGGTTTCCTCGCTCTGGATCTCGATGCTCGGGCCGCCATCGGCCCGCTGAATCCGGAGCAAGCCGCTCTCGGGTGAGGGCTCGAGGGCGGCACCGCGACGTGCGCGCGGACCGGCGTGAGGGAACGTGGCTGCGTTTGGCGGTGACGTGAATCGCAGATAGCGGACGCCGTTCACCTCGAATTCGGTTTCCGCGGATGCCCGGGCCGCCGCGAGCAACGCGGTCATCTGGTCACGCACCACCACGACGTGGTCGACCAGCAACTCCAGCAGCGGCTGGCGCGTGCGGGTCCGGTCGGCGATCCGCTCAGCTTGTCGACGTCTGCCGGCGCTGTAGCCGCGGCTGGCGATCGGCGGGATCGGGCACCGGGCGACCCACGGTCCCCAGCGTGCCGGGTCCTCGATCGCCCAACTCTGGATGTCGAGGTAGAGCGCGCGGACAGTGACCAGGAGATCCCAGATGCTCTGGCGAGGACGTCGGCCCTCCGTGGTCTGTACGGTGTCGATCTCGGCGCGCCAGGCTTCGTATGTTGCCTCGTCGAGCTCCAGGCTCGTCTGGTCGGGGTTCACCCGCTCGATCACGCACCAGAAGTTGCGGGTCAATGCCCGGACCAGGTGGCTGAGGGTGGAGTAGTCCATTCCCAGTGCGCCGCGGTGAGCGATGTAGTCGATCAGGAGCTGGCGCACCCCGGCGTTGGAGACGCTGTATGAGTCGACCATTTCTGCCACGCTCTTCCGCCCGCCCACCGTGGCGATTCGCATCGTCACGGGAGTTCCCGCCGGGAACTTGTCGGCGTCGAACAGCACCTGCCAGACCAGGGCTCCCGCCAGCTTGCGGGTGTTCTTGTCCCGAGCGGTGCTGACCTCGCGCAACGCCAGACCGAAGTGCATCAAACCGCCCGGTGTGATGTCGGAGGCAGGGATGGCCTGGACGGCGAGCATGTAGGACAGGTCGGTGAGGGTCTGATGGCGCGACTTCGCACTCACCGGAGCAGCTTCGACCGCAGCCGTAAGGGCAGCCAGGTCGTCGTCTCCGTGTTGGCTCGCGATGAAGATCTTGAAGAAATCCGAGACCGCGGTCGTCCGCAGCACGCGCAGCGACGGGACCAGGACACGGAGAGCAACTAGCCAAGAGAAGCCGCTGGTCATCGTCCAGCTTGCAGCCGGCGCCGGGTTGAGCGACATCAGCCCGGTGGTCGAGGACTCCCAACCGCTCGCGTCCCACCGCTGCTGCCAGGTGTCACCCGGGAAGGCGCTCAGATGCTCGGCGAAACGCCGGATCGAGCGTGAGCGCTTATCAAGCTGGATAGCCGACCGCGGAAGCACCGAGCAGGCAGCTGCGACCAACGCTTCGATCGGCGTCGCGCTCAAGTCTCCCAGCGGCTGCGGCAGGCGAGGCTGCGGTGCGAGCGGCTCAACGACGTCGGCATTGCCCCAGGACTTCTTCGACGGCTCCTCGGAGCCGGTGTCGCCGTCGTCCGGTGCCTCTCTCCGGCTCCAGACACCGGTCGTCGACACCATCGCTCTACTCATGGGCGTCTCCGAAGACGATCGCGATGTCCTCGGCGGCGTAACCGGTCGCGAACCGTGGCGGCGGCGGCGTCGGGCGCGAGTAATGTTCGTGCACCTTGTCGATGACCTCCTCGATGCGCGGCGTGGTGTAGATGCTCGTGGTCCGCAGGTCAGCGTGGCCGAGCACGACCTGCACCTCTGGCAGGGTAAGCACGCCGCTGTTGACCATCCGCATCGCCGCCGTGTGTCGCAGATCGTGCAACGTCCAGTTCGTACCAAGCCTGCCGTTCGCTCGCTGCAACACACGGCGGGCGGCGCCGTAGGTCAGTGGGCTCGGCTCTCCCCGAACGGTCCTCCAGAGCGGCCCGCTGGAGGCATCATCGAAGCCCCGAAGGTACCGGCCAAGCCACATCAATGCTTCCGGTGACAACGGGACGAGACGCCGCTCCCGCGAGCCCTTCGAGACAACCGACATCCGCTGGCCAGCCCAGTCCACGTCCTCGATCTGAGCTCCCAGCATCTCCTCGGCGCGCGCTCCAGAGCTGACGAAGCAAGCGAGCAACGCCCGATCACGATCGCTCGGCATCTGCGCGAAGAACTCCTCCCACATCGCATCCGGGATCGACCGCGGCGCACGCGACAGTGCGCGCTGCCTGTAGGCCCCGCGCCGGTACGCTTGCCGAGGTTCAAGCGGGCTGCGCTGAGCGAGCGCGCGACGACGTGCAGGCGACTCCGGGACCGGGTTGACCACCGGCCCTCTGGCCCAATGGGCGTGGAACTCGTAGAACCCGTGCACCGCGGCCAGTGTGAGATTGATGGTCGCCGCACCGTAGCCTACGCCGAGGTTCGGTTTGCCTGTCTTGAGGTTGACGCCCGGGGCGCCGGCCTTGAGGCGACGCTGCGGGTTCGGTGCGACGCGGAGCCAGCCCACCAAAGCGGCTGTCTCCGCCTCAGTCGCCAGATCCCAGCCGACCTCGAGCTGCCAGAGCACCCTGAACCAAGTGAGCGCGGCGTAGCAATACGACCGGATCGTGCGAGGACTGTGGTCGCCGACGACCATGTATCGCACCCATGCGCTGACAGGCTCCACGACCCGGCCTTTCCCGTCGAGCAGCAGGTACGGCTCCGTCGGGCCCGGCCCGGTACGCACTTTGCCCACCCGCGCCAGCGGGACCTCGCCGGTACGTAGCCCGCGGCGCACGGGGTCCTCCGAGGTGTCCGGTTCGGTCACGCTAATGCTCCTCGCCACGGCTGGTCAGGGGCCGCACCACCGGTCTACCAACGCGAGATAGCCCGCTTTGGCGACGCGCTGGTAGTGCAGTCAACTCACCAGTCTCGTTGGCCGCCTCGGTACGGCTGCCCACCGCCTTTGACCACGACGCCCTCGATCCCACGGTCGGGCAACTCCTCGAACCAGCGCCGGCCCTCAGCGGTATCGGCAGTGGTGTCGATCAAGCTCAGTGGCGGCCGCCAGTCGACCGCGAGCTGTTCGAGTGCGCGGCGACGTTCGTCGTAAGGCAGGCCACGAAGGTCGCGGCCCCCTGCAGCGAGGATGTCGAAGACCACGAAGTCGATCGGCTCCTCGTCGACCAGCCGCCGGCGGCGCTGCTTGCCGGAGGCGAAGCGGCGCTGCAGAGCGTCGAAGTCGAGTCGTCCGTCCCTCCAGCGCACGAGCTCGCCGTCGAGGACGACACCCGCCTCTATCTGTTCGGCGATCGCCGCGGCGACGTCGGGGAACGATTCGGTCAGGTTCGTCTTCTGGCGCGACCAGAGTGTCACCCGGTCGACGTCGACGACCGCCGCCGCCCGCCACCCGTCCAGCTTCGGCTCGTAACCGCTCCCTCCGGGCAGCGCTGCCGCCTCTGGGACGCGTTCGGCGGCTTTCGCCAGTGCTAGGTCGATCTGGCCACGCAACAGCTCAGGCGGGCGTACAGCGGGGGAGGGGTCGAGTGCAGCGAGCAGATCACCCATCGCGTCGAATCGCTCGAGGACCTCCGAGAAGTCGAGCTGCGTAAGTCCAGGGGCAGCGATCTCGTTCCAGCTGCGCGGCGCGGCCGCGAACGGTCGGGCGGTGCCGCGCAGCGAGTAGGGAGAGATGGTGGTCTTCTTGGCGTTGTTCTGCGACCAATCGATGAAGACTTTGCCCACACGACGTTCCTTCGGCATGGTCGAGATGACCTCGGCCGGGTGGTCGGCCTCGAGCGCGCGTGCGAGCTCATGGGCGACATCGGAGACTTGGTCTGAGGAGAGCCGGCCGTCGAGGGGCACGTAGACGTGGATGCCCTTGTTCCCGGAGGTCACGGGGAAGGTCGCAAGGCCCATGTCGTCGAGGATCGCCTTCGCCCACAACGCCACCTGAGCGCACTCGGCAAGACCGGTTCCTTGGCCTGGGTCGAAGTCGAGCACCATCCGCGTCGGCCGGCGGTCAGTGTCGAAGCGCCACTGCGGCACGTGCAACTCGAGCGCCGCAGTCTGCGCAAGCCAGACGAGCGTCGCGCGATCGGTGACAACCGGGTAGCGCTTCTCCCCGCCCGAGTGAAGGATCGTCTGGCGCAGCACCCAGTCCGGCACGCCCATCCCGAGATCCTTCTCGAAGAACGCCTCGATCGGCGCGGCGGCCGAACCGACGCCGTCTGGCCAACGCTTCCGTGTCACAGGACGTTCCGTCAGGTGGGGGAGCAGCGCCGGTGCGATGGTCGCGTAGTAGTGAATGACATCGCCCTTGGTGGTCCCGGTCTCCGGGTATAGCACCTTGTCCAGGTTGGTTAGGCGCAAACGACGACCATCGACCTCGACGAGCGGGGTACCAACCATGGCCCGACGGTACCGCGGGGAGTCCGTCGAGCCTATGGACGATGTCGAGGGCAGTGGCCGAAGGTCGTCGTGTGGTTCAGGCGGCGGATTCGCCCGAGCCGAGCTCTTCGCCCGCTCGCCAGAAGTTGAGCGTGCAGACCACTCCCGCGATCACGAGCAGCAGCCCGAGGGCGAGGAAGGACAGGGGGGCGGGCAGCACGGAGGCGGTCTCCTCCGGCGACGCGCCCGGTCCGACGGCGTCGGAGAGCGGCGTGAGCGCCAGTACGGCCACCATCGCGCCGAGACCCGCCAGCCAGAGGTCGAACCGCCAGCGGTAGTCGAACCAGCGCCAGAACTTCTGGCCCGCCGCAGGCCGGCCGCTCACGATCCGGCCGGAGCGCAGCGCACGCAGGTACGCCGTCTTCTTGATCAGCGACACCGCGGAGGCCACGGTGACGCCGAAGGCGATGGAGCCGTAGATCAGCCAGTACTGCGCGAACTGCTCGGAGCCGTCGACGTCGCCCGGCCAGCCTCCGGTGAACCACGAGATGACGGGGAGCCCGACGAGGACGAACGACACCACGAGCCCGACGACCACCCAGAGCACGTGCCAGCCCGTCGGGAGCACCCGGAAGCGCGAGATGAAGGTGGCATTCGGCAGCACGGTGCCCGGCGGCGCGGGGTTGCGTCCCATCCCGCCGCGGCGGACCTGCTCGCCGGCGACCAGTCCGCACATGGCGAAGAGGGCCAGCACGCCCGGCACCGCGCTCATGCCGACGGCGGCGAGCCCGCGCAGGTCGTCGGCGCTCGACGCCTCGAGTCCCGGAGGGTCGGACGCGATCCAAGTGAGCAGGATGCCGCCGCCGATCAGGAGCAGGAGGGCGACGGCCGCGAGCACGACGCCGATGATCGAGAGGACCTTCCCGAACTTCCGGTTCGCCTCGGCGACGTGCGCGCGCCGCGCTGCGAGCGCCTCCCCGGTCAGTTCCTCCGTCACGCCGTGCATGTCCCTTCGATTAAGGCCGCCGACGTCGACGAGCGGATGTCGCAACCACGACACGACGTTACCGCTCCGGCCCTACGAGAGACGGGACGCCAGTACGCTGTCGCGCGTGGCCCTCATCGCCTTCCCGCCGGGCGCGGACGACGTCCCTCTCATCCACGCCGCGCTCGGAAGACCGCCCGCCGCGCGCTGGATAAATCCCGACCACATTACGAGCCTCATCCCAGTGACCATTCAGGGTGAGAACGACGTCGAGCTGGTGGTCGATCACAAGCTGCAGGGGTTGCCGGAGGGCCGCTGGCACCTCGGCCGATATCGCGGCGTCGACGAGGCGCGTGCGGCCTGGGATCAACTCATCCAGCACATCGCCGCGCACTCCCATGATCCGAGGCATCCATGAGCGATTCGTCTGAACTGCGACCGACAGAGGACGACTGGATTGCCTGGATCCGAGAAGCGTCCGAGTTGATCGAGCGCGAAGACTTTGTCGTCAAGGCCTCCGATGAAGTTGTGTTCAAGCAGCTCTGGGGCATCTGCGTCCAGGCGATCAGGCATGCGCGCGCCTACGTGCTGCTGGTCGATGCAGATTTTGAACGTGAGGCGATGGTGCTCGCGCGAGCGGCGCTGGAGCACGCCGTCACGGCCCAGTGGGCGTTCCACCGGCACGACGGACTCTCGAAGTTGCGGGTGTCGATGGTCCGCGGTGAGAAGGAGAACATCGAGATGGTGGGTGAGTGGTTCAGCGATGCGGGGCTGCTCGCGACGGCCGCAGCGATCAGTGTCCCGCAGGGGAGGGGGCTGCCATCGTTCACTGACATGATGCGCGATCTCGACGAGGAGCGCTTTCTCGAGAACTCCTACGGCAGTCTGTCCCTGGCGGTGCACGTACGTGCCAGCACCCAGACCTCCTACTTCGCCGGAAGTGCGGACGACCTGGTGCTTCGCCACGTTCCCGCGCATGCGCTCAGAGGTCCCGCGACGAACATGGCGGCCATGGCGGCCATGCTCGCCGTTGCGGTCATCATGGAGCTGGTCGATGATCAGGAGGCGCTGAGCCGGATCAACGAGGAATCAGAGAGGCTCATTCTGCCGCCCACGCTGCGCCCCGGTATTCCCGAGACGAAGCGCCGCCCCGGCCCGGGGGAGAACACCCCGTGGTAGAGAAAGCGCGGCTGAGTTCCGGCTTACAGCTCGTGCCGATAGACATCGACCTCGCCTTCGTGGATAGGGGCCGTCTCGTCTCTCCGATACTCCCCTTCCCACCGGCCGTTCTTGCCAAAGAGGACAGAGGTGGGAACGAATTCGAGGTCGAACTTCTGACTGACACCATCCAGTGGCCCGCCGTGATGCACCGTTGTGATTTCCATTGCCGCATGCTGCGCCCCAGCGGGGCAGTGCCGCAATAGCGCCACTTACGGGTAGACCCAGCCGGTCAGCGGGTCCGCGCACAGAGTGGGCATGACCCAACACCTTTTACGACACCGAAAGAGCTGCTGCCACGCGGCAGTCACCCCGCGCCCCGTGCGGAAGGCCGAGCGGAACATCCTGGCGGACGTCGCCAATCTCGTCGCTGTTCTGACCGGGGTCGGCATCCTTCCTCTGAACCCCATTGCTGCGCCTGTCGGCCATGCGACGTCGATGACTATCGTCGAGCGCATGAGCGATGTCGAGGGCTTGGAAGAGTTCGGCGGACTCGCACGCTGGTGCAATGTGGTCCTGCGGTACCCCGACGGGCGTACGGAACCTCATCGCATCATCGCGGTCGACGGCTACCTCCCGAGCGAGTTCAAGCGGCCGCTGAACGGCTCGCGGACGGTCTACGAGACTTTCGTGCTCACGAGCACTGCCGTCGACGTTGCTGTGTACGAGTGGCGAGACATCGAAGAGCGCTAAGCCGGGTAGGGCCCTCACGATGTAGAAGCAACGGGTTCGACTGGCTCGACTGAGCTCAGGCGTCCTCTCGCGGCTCCCCGGTGCGTGGATCGAGGCCGGCTCGCCAACGCTCGCGCTGTTCCTCGGGAGTGATGATCGACCCGTCTGGTGCTGTCGCTGGGGAGATGAAGGCTCGCTCTTCGAGCGCCAGCTCGCAGGCGCCCGTAGCGGCTCGAAGTTCGTCGTAGTAGCCCAGTGGCCACCTTTCCGAGCGTTTGAGAGTGAAGTGGTCGACTCGGTACTTCATGAGCGTCTCGCGCGTGACCTGGTTGACCGCGGGTCCGTACTCGATGATGAAGTGGATCCTGCTGGCGGCGTCGTCGACGATCAACCAGACCTTCTCGCCGGCGCGCAGGACTCTCCTCGCAACCTCCCTCACGATTCGAACATATGTTCTAATGGGCTCGCAAGGAAGGAGGTCGGCAGTGGGTCAGAATCGGCGCTATCCCGGCGCGGGGATGGACCGGGTGATCGAGCAGATCGTCACGCGCCCCCGGCCCGTGTGGCTGACGAACGAGGAGATCGACCTCGAGCACGATCCAGCCGTCGAGTCGCCGACGCCTACGCCGGCGGTCGCCTTCGTGCGGTTCCACGAAGCGGTGGTCCGCCCGGAGGTCGAAGTTCTTGCATGGAACGAACATGCGGTGCGGATCCGCTTCACCACGCGGGACGGGCAAAAGCACGAGGGGTGGGTGTGGAAGGACGCCGTGCGTAGCCGGCCACGCAGACAGGTGTCGCCGCGTCGTTGAAGCCGCGCGATCGTGCACTGCAGCTGCGCGCCTCCGCCATCTAGGTAGTGAGGGGAGGGGCTATGACCGCACGACGCTATGGACCGGTAGAGATCATCAACGCCGGCATCCGCGATGCTCGGGAAACCTTCGCCTGGATCTACGTCGAGCTCGACCGCGTGCGCGCCGCCTCCGCATGGGTCTGGCATCGAGCGTTTGTCGATCCCGCCGTGCCGCTGCTGGATGGTGTCGAGCGGCTACCGTGCCACCCGGCTCCGCCTGGCTTCGGTGGTCAGGAACTCGACCGGCTTCCTGCTCCGATTGCCCTCGACCGGCTCACCGACGACGGCTTAGTCCTCTATGCGGTCGGCGTTCGTTCGGCTGCTGCCGAGCGCGCGGCGCTAGAGCGCGCCCTGGAGAAGGCCAGCGCTGAACTCAACTCCCTTCGCGCGATTCCTGATCGCGCAACGCGGCAAAAGCTGGCGGCTGTCGGCATCCGCAAGAACCCGGTTCGGGAGACTGGCCAGCCCCTTCTCCCGGCCACTCCTGTTCCATGGCCCGACGTGCCCGTGCGCATTCCAGGGACCGACCGATACCTGGCGCCCAGAAACGAGATGGACGATCGCTCCAACGACCCCACCATCTCAGGCTGAACACGAACGGAGTTCGACCGTCGGTCGTGCAACATAGCCTGGCCTCATGCACATCCGAGGCCTGATTCAGTCCACCGTCGTGACAGAGATCACCGCGGAGGCCGACGACGCGCAAGAGGCGCGCGCGATGATCGAGGAACAGGTGCCCGACGGGTACGAACTGATCCAGGTCCACAACTCCATGCCTCGCGGTGGCCGCGTGATCGCCACCGGCCGGATTCGCCCTGCGGCCGTGAACGAGCTCGATGCCACCGGCTCCGACTACCAGGCCGCCCGAGCTGCCCTCCTGGCGAAGATGCCGGCGGATCACCGCCTGCTCAGCGTCCTCTCGCTGGACTGAGCGCTAGTCCGTCCAGCGAAGGTTGTGGAGGCGGAATGCGTCCACAAGTTCCGGCGTCTCCGGGTGCAGCTCGAATGTTTCCTCGTTCGTCAGATGCCCGCTGGTCACGCCATCTGCGGCGCGCTCGAAAATCGCCCACATGCGGTACTCGTCACCGAAGCGAGAGGTGAACTGGATCCCGTCGACCAGGTCGTTCTGGTTCTTGTCCCGCAGCTCGAAGATCCATCGGGCGATCGAGCGGGTGAGGTCGCGCTGGCGAGCGTCCTTCAAGACCGAGGTGTCGAGCTGGATCGGCGTCAGCTTGAACCGGGCGAACGGGAAGCGGGCTTGGATCGCCGCAAGGCTTTCGCTGTGGGTGACGAAGCAGTACCGGCCGGTCTGGTCAGCTTTGCCCCCGAAGCGCTCCTCGAGCCATCCGTAACCGACGGTGCCAGAGGGGGCGTCCGGGTAGAGGTCGACCTCGCCGGCCTCGTCTTCGATCTCGTCGAGTTCGGCGTCCGTCTGCGGCTCAGGCCGGAACTGCGCGAGCACTTCCAGTAGGCACGCCAGCAAGCTCTCGCCGGTGTAGAGCGTCCGGAAGAGCTCGGCCAGCTGGTCGTCCCAGCGGCCATTAAATCGCCCTGCGTCGTTCGCGTACCGCCAATCCGCCCATGCCCAGGGGTTCGGTCGATAACCGACCCGCCAGACTTGCTCGGAGACTTCCGCGATAGCCAGCCCCATCATCCGATGAAGGCGAACGCCTTGGCGGCCGCCATCACCTCGGGACCGACTTCGGTCGGGTCTCCCTCGCGCAGTACGCGCGCCGGAGAGGCGTCGTTGAGGGCCGGGTTCATGCCCTTGAACCAGGACTGGACCGTGACGGCCTCGTTCCGCTCACGTAGCAACGCGGCGATCTGGTAGGCGACGAAGAGTCGATCGCGGTCGGTCTCGCCGGGCTCCCGAGGGCCGACGGCCCACTCTGCTACGGGCTTTGTCGACTTGACGTTGCCGATGTAGGCGACCAGGCGCACGCCGATGATGTCGCGGAGCTTGCTGACCAGTTCGGGGAAGGTCGAACGCACCGCATCGTCGTACGCGCGCATTCCCGGCTTCTGGGTGGTTGTGGTGGTCATACCGCGAGAATACTCCCACCGACTGCAAGAACACTAGCAATTTCAGCCCAAAAAGCACCGTCAATACCGCCCCTCGAATCGCCCCAAAACTGGCAGGTACGGGCGTAAATGAGCCGAGGAGGAGAAGGCGATCAGTCGCGACAAACTACGGCGCGCCGTCGAAGCCGCTTCTTTCAAGGACGATTCCGAGGATTAGCCACGGCGCGAATCGGAACATGCTCCAAGGCGTGAAGACGGGGTGGGACTGGTCGCAACGTCAACCGTTCCGAGGATGATGGTTCAGCGGCCAGTCCCAGTACGTCACGTTAGCGTGGCGCTGCCCGGGCTTGCGAGCCAACGGGGTTGACTTCGGTTCCGGTTGCGTGGAGCGTGCGTGGTGGGTGCTCGGGCGGGCGGAATCGGACCGAGACAACGGTTTAGGGCCGACTCAGGCGGACGATCCGCTCGCCCGAGCCGGGGTATCTTCCGCTCGTATCGTGATCCTCCGTGTTAGGGCGTTCTGGAGGATCTGCGCCGCTAGTTGTTCCGGGAGTAGGTGGTGCTCGGCCGCTGCCTGCAGTAGCCGGACGTAGTCGCGGCTGCTGAAATGCGCGGTCAACGAGAAGCCGCCCCCCGGGGCTGCTCGAGCGAGGAATGCTGCGTCAGTCGTCCTGTCCATACCGCAAGGATGAGACAACGATTCACGCCGGCACCACCCCACTCACGTGAAGGAGATCACAGCTTCGCCGACACCAATGACGACGAGTGGTCGGGAATCGCGGAGCCACTCGTTGCGTGTCCCCCCGATCCGGTGGATGGTGGATGGGCGTAAGGGGATGGTTGAGATGGGCGTGGATGGGACGCGCTGCGTGGCGTGCGGCGGGAATTTGGCTATGGGGCGTAGGTTGGCGCCGGCCGCCAGGGGGCGTGGGTAGTGGTGACGACGCGGGCGCAATGCCTGAACCCGCGCTGCTGCCCCTCGATCATTGCAATTCAGGTCCCCTCCGGCCAGCCGTCGCAGGGGGCTTGAGGTATCTGTCGCGCGTTAGACGCATCGCCGATCTGTGGAAGCCGCGGCTGGGGGAGGGGTCCCGGCGCGAAGTCGGGGAGGGTCGCGTCGGGACCCCGGTTGTGTTGCTCCCGGTGAGGAGAGCGCTGCGCTGCGGAGCACAGTGATGCTACCAACGTACGGGTCGCGGAAGCTGTCTGACGATATTCCGGCGCAGATGCCTGAGAGATTGTGCAGGAATCCCGAATGTATTCGGCCACCCCTGCAACAGGCGAGGGGCGCCCTTTCCTATGTAGGGGCTCGGGGGGTTTCGATGATGCGGGTGAACGCAGCAGCGACGTGGATCTGGACCTGATTTCGTCCTGATTTCAAGACCCGCCTCTTGTGGGGAGACCGACACCGGTAACGGCGCCTGGGCAGCAGCTGGTCGCTTGGCCAAGTCGTGTTTGTTGTGCGGCGCGGATGCCGGACGCCGCGCAGGACTTGCAGCCCGGCTTCCGTGTTAGGCGTGTTCGATCGTCAACGATCAGATTGCGAAGGAAGGGGGCTAAGTCGATTGATGGCGTCGTCGGAGTTGCCGTTTTCGTTCCCTATCTGGGCCGGGACCTCGGGAAGGGTGATCTTTGGTCGATGATGGTGCAGAGGTCGTGATCCGAGCACGGCGGCGGCAGGCTCGGCGGGCCGCGCCCAAGTGATCGGCTGACCAAAGAATGTGACAATTTGGTAACGAGCGCATACCATTACCGGGTATTCCCATCGCGAAACTTGAGTTCCTTGCTCGGTTCGCGTCCCCCGGCGAAAGGCATTGTGTGGCACGCTTGAGCACGCCTGCGGGCAACTTGTCCTCGCCTCGCGACCTCGTCGAGCCTCACGCCGCGCTACGATCTGCAGCGACGGAACGGCGTTCGAACCCTCCGACTGTAGTGGGCGCTTTTTCGTCTCGACGTGAGAGACACGCCTTCGAACGCCGCGAAGTCGAGTTGGGTCCTCGCAAGACACCGGGTCGACGAGCTCAGCAAGCCGTATCTGCCTCGAGCCGCCGGGCCAGCCGTCGAGTTTCAGCGTCCCCGAGGCTTAGCGATGACGCCCTTTTCACCGAAGGTAACAGCCCGATGGCGCTTAGTTCGCGCCGGCTCGGCAATGGGCGGCCAGCGAATGCACCTTTTGCCTATCGGTCCTCAACAACGAGCAGATTGCGGAACCGGCGACTGCGCTCGATCTGGGCAAAGGTTGTTGTGGTTGTAGCGGCGAGTGGGCTCGTTGGCACAGCCGCGTTGCCCGCGTACGCCTCTTCAACTGACGGCTCCGCCACTGCGTCTCGAGCCGGTGCAGCAGTGCAAACGTTGCTGAGTGGCGGAGTGGCTATTCCAGCGGCCGCGCGGGACGCCTTCTCGATCACTGAGAACAGTGCGAAGCTGGACTCCACGGTGGAGTCGACCGTCTCGCCGACGGTTCAACGGTTGGCGCAGACTCTTATGGTCGCAGTTGGGCAAGGACGGTTGACAGGGTACGTTCCCGACCACATCCCGGAGATCCGGAACCTCGCGGAGGGCCGTGCCGTTCCTGGATGTGGTGTGGACTATCGGGTGCTGCAGACCATTGAAGTCGCGTTAGCGAACTTCAATACCGTCGGCGTCAGTGATATCAACCGACGGTGTACTGGTCAGATCGAGGGTGCCGGTAGTGCGTCCTCGCATTACGCCAACGGCGGAGGTCATGCCGTGGACTTCTATCTTCTCAATGGTCGCCCGCTCACGGGCGGAGATCCAGGCTCGCTGAAACTGATTCGCGCGCTAGATCCTCTGATGCCGCCGGATACAGATTTGGGTCAAGTGGGCTGCCGGGGGAGCGTGGCCGTCACCAACTTTCTGCCGTTCGACGACACCTGCGATCACCTCCACATCGACTTTCGGCAAGCGCAAGGCCCGACGCTCAAACTCTTCACCTAACCTGTAAACGCAGACAGGTCATCCGGTCTGCTGCCTCCCACCCAGCACCGCTCGCTAAGATGCGGGTGCCCCCAACCGTCAACCCCAGGACTGAAACCATGACGCTTACGCGACTTGACCCGAACCGGGTCGCTGCTATGCGTCGGCGTCGGATCCTACTCTCAGTGCTGTCCCTGTTGGCGTTGGCGGTCGGGATGTTTGTGATGACATCCATGAACTCGACGCACCCGCATGAGGTCGTCGCGGCTTCGGTTGGCAGCCAATCGAACGCCCACCCTGTCGTGACCCACGCGCACATTGCGCCGCCCATTCTGCTGGTTGCGCCAGCCGCAAGTGCACCCGTGAGCCTGCAGAGCTCTCCGGGACCGCAGTGCGATACCGTCTGCGAGCTCAGTTGTGCGATCGCCGGCGCTGCGTGCGTTCTGGTCGTGATCGCGGCCGCCGTCTCCCTCTTCGCGGTAAGTAGGGGGCTTGCGCTTGGTGACCTTGTGCAGCGATTCGTGCCTGTCGCCATATCGTCGATTACGTCTGTCCGAGCGCATGGTCCGTCGCTAGTCGCGCTCTCGGTAAGCCGCACCTAGACCGGCATTCTGGAACCCACGGCGCAACGCCGACCGGACTAGCAAAGGACTAGTGGTTGGCTGGCCTGGGCTTTTTGCGCTCCACTGCTGTGACGTGATCGACGCGTCTCGTCGAATGCTCTCTGTCACGCACCTTCCCCGTCATTCGGCGACTGAATGCGGCCTCCGGTCGGCATTTCTCGTCGTTACCGTTTCGAGCGGACCTACGGGTCTTCTCACGCAAAAACGTCGGAGCCTTTCGCCACGATGCCCGCACATTCTCGCCACCGACAAAGCGCGAACGCGCTTCTCTCGACCGCCTACCAGCACGAATCACGCCGCGCCCGACGCGACGCCGAGCGGCGTCGACCAGTCAGCCGTCCTGCGGCCGTCGCAAGGCAACGACGTACCCGCAAACGGTGGGCGCCTATTGCTGCACTGGCACTGGCCGGAACCTTGTTCGGAACCTACGCCCTGCCGGCCTATGCGGTCGTGCCCGGCGAGCGGCAACAGATTGCAACGGCGCGGCCGGGAGAGTTGCAAACGGTAACGGTCGCCGCCACTGAGCTGGCACCCGTCGCACGCGAAGGAGTCGCAGTGACCGCGCCGCCGAAACCGAAACCAAAAGCCACAGTCACTGCCCCGAACAGTGTCCGGCGGACAGCGAACACGTTCACAAATGACCCCGCTTCCCCGATCCAGTGGCCATTCGATGTTGGCGTGCCCATCAGCGACGGGTTCGGCTACCGAGTCGCGCCCTGCTCTGGCTGCTCCTCCTATCACGAGGGCATCGATATGAATCCGGGCGCCGGGTCCCCGATCCAGGCGATCGCGGATGGCGTCGTCCGCGAGGTGGGAAATCCGTCCGGAAGCCTGGGCGTGTACGCCATCATCGACCACCAAATCGACGGAGAAACCGTCAGCAGCCTATACGCCCACATGGCCTACGGTTCGCTGGCACTCCGTGTGGGACAAACCGTCAAAGTCCGGCAACTGGTCGGCCTGGTCGGCAGCACCGGCGCCAGCACCGGCGCCCATCTGCACCTCGGCATCTCCGTCAACGGAACCCCGGTCGACCCCTTTGCGTGGCTTACGCAGAAAGTGAAATAGCCATGCGCTCTCGCATCCGTCGGCACACCTCGGCCCTCATCGTCAGCACGCTCGCGGTCGCCCTCCTGCTCAGTGGTTGCAGTGCGACCACACCGGCGGCTCCGAGAATGAACGTGCTCGGACACGTGCATGGCCTGGATGCCACGCACGGTCGCATCTTCGCCGCAACCCACCAGGGAGTGTGGGCGATCGACGCGGCGAAACTAGGAGATGGTTTCGCCACCGAAACCACCGCCCGGGTCGGCGATAGTAGCCAGGACACAATGGGGTTCACCATCGCCCGTTCCGGCGTCATGTTCGCATCCGGGCACCCCGACCCCGGCAACAACCCGCAGCAGCTACCCGCGAACCTCGGTCTAATCCAAAGCCTCGACGCCGCACAAACCTGGACAACCGTGTCGCTTGCCGGTCACACCGACTTCCACGACCTCGTTACCGCCACCACAAGCGACGCCCGGGTACGGATCTACGGCTTCGACGCGGCCCAACAGCGCGTCCGGATCAGCGATGATGGCGGTCACACCTGGCACGATGGCGGGACACTGTCGTTGCGGAAGCTCGCGGTCAACCCAAACGGGCCGGATACGCTCCTTGCCACAACCCAGGCCGGTGTGCAGATCAGCCGGGATGCTGGCATGACCTTCTCCGCCCTGCCCGGCGGACCGATGCTGTATTTGCTCGCCCCGGTGGATGCCGCACCGGGACAATTCGTCGGCGTCGACGTCAGCAAGAAGATCTGGGCAACCACAGACGACGGTTCCACCTGGGCGCGGAAGGGAACGTTCGACACTCTGCCCGAGTCGCTGGCAACAGTGCAGGGCGCGTCAAGACTCTGGATCCTCGGTGCCCATGCCAACGGAATCGTCGCGACCGCCGATCACGGCGCCAGCTGGGTCACCTTGATCGAGGGCACCCCATGAGCGCCACACCGGGCTCGACGAAGAGCACCCGTCGAGTCCGACCAATTCGAGTGCGGTGGCCAGCGGCTGTGCTGATCCTGACCGTTCTACTCAGCAGCCAGCTAGTGGCAGCAGGCCCGGCACGAGGCGCCGACTATCCGTCCTGGTCGGAGGTTGAAGCCGCACGCTCAAGCGAGAGTGCGAAAGCAACCGAAATCAATCGGATCACCAATCTTCTGCGCACACTGGAAGACAACGTCCGCACCGCCGAGGCGGCAGCAGCCGACCGTGGCAGCGACTACGAGAAGGCGCAAGCACGACTCGATCTAGCAAATTACCGCGCACAAACGCTGCGTACTTCGGCCGATGCGGCGCAGGCGCTCGCGAACGCATCCCAAGCACGCGCCGGCCAACTTGTCGCCCAACTTGCACGCTTCGGCAACGGCGACCCGACCACGCTGCTCCTGCTGAACGGGCAACGAGCAGAGACGCTGCTGTTCCGACTCGGCACCATGAGCCAACTCACGCAACGCTCCAATCGGGCCTTCGCCGCCGCCACCACCAGCGCAAACACCGTCCGATCACTTACCCGCCAGGCCGATGCCGCCCAAGCCGCTCTGGCGAACCTTAGCCGCGCAGCCGAAAAGGCGCTGCAGGACGCGGTCGCTGCCAGCCGCACTGCAGCGAACCAGCTGGCTGAACAGCAACAGACACAGGGAACCCTGCAAGCCCAACTGGCAGTGCTGGTCGAGAATCGCAAAGCGACCGAAGCCGACTACTGCAAAGGGGAAGAGGCCCGACGTCAGCAAGAAGCGGCCGCCGCAGCCGCCGCAGCCGCCGCTGCTGCCGCCGCCGCTGCTGCCGCTGCCGCTGCTGCCGCGGCTGCGGCAGATGGTGCACCGGTGCCGTCGGGGGACGGCGGGCAACTCGGTGGACAGGGTTGGGCGAAGCCGGTGTCCGGATGGATCAGCGACCGGTTCGGGCCCCGCCCGGACAAACCGGTAGCCAGTTCGGGCGCATTCCACTACGGCACAGATCTTGCCGCCGGTTGCGGCACCGCGATCTTCGTCGCCGCCCCCGGACGCGTCGTATACGCAGGCTGGCTTGGAACCTACGGCAACTGGGTGCTCCTTGACCACGGCACCGGGGTGATGACCGGGTACGCGCACATCCGCGGGGGCGGAGTCCTGGTCAACGTGGGCCAAACCGTTCAAGCCGGCCAGAACATCGCCCAGGTCGGTACGACGGGCGGCTCCTCCGGCTGCCACCTGCACTTCGAAGTCCGCGTCAACGGTAACCGGATCGACCCGCAACCATTCATGAGCGCGAGAGGAATCACCCTTGGCTAACCGCATCATGCGAACCATCAGGCTGCGGACCGCCCTCACCTCGGTGGCCGCAGCTGTCATGCTCGTCGTCACGCTGGCGGGGTGCAGCAGCAACAATGATGCCCTCGCTCAGCAGTACAAAGACGGATCCGGGAAGAACTACGTCGCCGGCGACGGCACCATCACCGAAATCAAACCCCAGAATCGTGCGGCACCCGTCGCATTCGCGGGGAAGCTCGAAGACGGCAAACCGATCACTTCAGCGACGTACGCCGGGAAAGTTCTGGTCCTCAATTTCTGGTACGCCGGATGCGCCCCCTGCCGGGCGGAGGCACCAGCACTCGAAAAGACATACACAAAATTCGCCGGACAAGGTGTCGAATTCCTCGGCGTCAACGTCAGGGACCAAGCCGACACCGCCCGCGCGTTCGCTCGCACCTATGGGGTGACCTACCCCAGCGTGCTCGACGCCTCCGACGGCGCCCTGCAACTGGCGTTCAGCGGGATTGTCGCCCCCAACGCGGTCCCCACCACACTCGTCGTGGACAAGGACGGGCGCGTCGCCGCTCGCATCCTGGGCCAACTGCCGGACGCGTCCGTGCTCAGCGCACTAATCAGCACCGTTCTGACAGAACAGGGACCGTAACACCCTTCCGCGCGTTAGGAGCCCCCCGCAAACCCCTCACCGAAAGCCCTTTCATGAACCGCCATCTCAGCATTCCCAGCCCCGACCCCGTCTTCGCGCAGTTCACGGTGGGTCCGCTTACCATCCACACCTATGCGCTGTGCATTCTCGCCGGAATCGTCGCAGCCACGTTGATCACCTCCAAACGACTCGCCCAGCGCGGCGCCCGCGGCCCCGTCGTTCTCGACATCATTCTCTGGGCGGTGCCGTTAGGCATCGTCGGCGCCCGGTTCTACCACGTCTTCACCCACACCGGCGACTACTTCTACCCCGGCGCGAACCTGTGGAACGTGTTCGCCATCTGGGACGGCGGAAACGCCCTCTATGGATCCCTCATCGGCGGAGCCGTCGGCGCCTACATCGGGTGCCGGCAAACCAAGATCCGGTTCTGGTCCTTCGCAGACGCGCTGGCACCGGCCATGCTCGTCGCACAATCGCTTGGACGGTTCGGCAACTACTTCAACCACGAACTCTTCGGCCTGCCCACCACGTTGCCGTGGGGCCTGCAGATCGAAGCGAGCAATCCCAAATTCCCTGCCGGCCTGCCTGCTGGAACGCTCTTCCACCCGTTGTTCCTCTACGAGATCATCTGGAACCTGATCGGGGTCGGCATCATCCTGGTGTTGGAACGCCGCCTCAACTTGCGATGGGGGCGAGCCTTCGCCGTGTACCTGATCTGGTACGGCCTGGGCCGGAGCTGGCTGGAAGCCATCCGGATCGACCCCACCAGTAACACGTTCCTCGGTATCCCCGCCAACGTCTGGGCCTCCTTCCTCCTGGTCGCGCTCGGCGCGGCGCTCTTCCTCGTGCAAACCAAACGCCACCCCGAACCCGAGGACTCGCCGTACCGCGACGGCCACCAACCCGCACCCCTCGACGACCCGAATCCCGCCGTCACCACCGCCCCAGCCGTCGACGATGCTGCAGGAGCCCCCGAAGACGAACCCCGGTCGAACTCGATGCGAAAGCCGTCCGATGTCTAGGCCCCTGGACCACATCGACGTCAGACCACCCGGTGCGAGCAGAATCACCGAACCGGCGCTCGGGTTCACCGGATGGATGCGCTGGATGTGGCGACAGCTGACCAGCATGCGCGTCGCCCTGTTCCTGCTGCTGCTGCTCGCTCTGGCCGCCGTCCCCGGATCCCTGGTCCCACAACGCAGCTCCGACCCCAACGGTGTCGTTCAATACTTCAAAGACAACCCGGGCCTCGCCCCAGTCCTGGACAAACTCCAAGCCTTCGACGCCTACACCTCGTTCTGGTTCTCCAGCATCTATCTGCTGCTGTTCATCTCCCTGATCGGCTGCGTCCTGCCACGCACGATCCACCACCTCCACTCCCTGCGCGCGACACCACCAAGAACGCCCGCCCGACTATCACGGATGAGCGGCTACACCTCCATCGAGTTGTCAGCTGGTCGGGGAGCCGCCTCGGCGGCAACGGCCGCCACGGCAATCAGCACGGCGGCAACAATTCTCCGCAAACGCGGCTACCGGATTGCCGCCTTCCCCGGCACGCAGGCCGCTGGTCGGCGGGAGCTGTCGGTCAGCGCCGAACGGGGCTATCTGCGCGAAGCGGGCAACCTGACCTTCCACATCGCCTTGGTAGGGATCCTGATCACGGTGGGAATCGGCGGCGGGTTCGGGTTCAACGGCAACCGGGTGGTTGTCGAGGGGCAAAGCATGATCAACACCCTCGCCGCCTACGACTCGTTCAACCCCGGCCGCTTCTTCAGCCCCACAGAGCTGGCACCCTATTCGCTCACCCTGAACAACCTCGCGGTCACCTACGAAACCCAGAACAAGCGGGCACGCGGACTCCCGACCGACTACACCGCGACCGTCACCACCCAAACCCAAGGCTCGCCAGACAAGACGAGTCGGACAATCAAAGTCAACGACCCCCTGTCGATCGGGGGCACCGACGTCTATCTGCTGGGAAATGGGTACGCCCCCCGGATCACGGTCCGCGACCCGCAAGGCCACGCCGTGTTCAGCGACTTCATCCCCTTCCTCCCACAAGACGCGAACCTCACCTCCCTCGGCGTCGTGAAAGTCCCCGACGGACTTGCCAAACAAGTCGGTTTGATCGGGTTCTTCTACCCCACGAAGTCCACCGCACGCACCGGCGCGTTCTATTCCTCGTACCCCGACCTCACCAACCCCGTTCTGACGTTGAACGCCTACTCCGGCGACCTCGGCATCAACACCGGGGCACCTAAGTCCGTGTACGCACTTGACACCACGAAGCTCACCCAACTCACCGGCGGCACGACCGGGGTCCGGTCAATTGAGCTCAAACTCGGTCAGACGCAGCAACTTCCCGACGGTCTCGGCTCGATCACGCTGGAGCGCGTGTCCCGGTTCGCGTCCTTTGAAATCCATCACGACCCGGCCCAGGGGTGGGTGCTGTTCTTCGCCATCGCCGCGCTCGGCGGCCTTCTCACCTCCCTGTTCGTGCCACGCCGACGCCTGTGGGTGAAAGCGATTGTCGACGAAGCCAAACCCGTCCGCATCGAGTACGCCGGACTCGCTCGAGGCGACGACCCTCAACTACAGGACGCGGTGGCCGACTTGGCGTCTGCCCACCAAGCAGCCCTGCGTAGCACAAGTGCAGCCGATCAGGACTCACAACGAAACACCGACCTGAAGGGAACACCGTGACCGACTCTTTGTCACAGATCTCCGTCATCCTGCTCATCTGCTCGATGGTCCTCTACGCGGCAGCGTTCATTGCTTTCGCGCTGGACCTCGCCCGACGCAGCGGCCACGCGACCGCCGCCGTCCCTAGCGCCGTCGCCCGACGAGCGCAAGAAGCGGCGGCCAGCAACACGCCCGGTCCGGCACACACGACAACCCTCATCCGCGGATCCGTGGACCGGGCCGACTCCTCGAGGTTGGGGTCGGCGAGCTTACGCACCGGCTACTCACTCACCGTCCTCGCCTTCATCGTCCAACTCGGCGCCGACATCTTCCGCGGCATCGCCGCCGGACGCGTGCCATGGGCAAACATGTATGAATTCTCCATGACCGGCACCCTGCTCATCGTCGGCGTCTTCCTCGTAGTCACGCTCAGGTACGACCTACGATTCCTCGGCTCCTTCGTCACCGGGCTTGTGCTGATCCTCCTGGGGATCTCTAGCATGCGCTACTACGTCGAGGTCGCACCGCTACCGCCTGCGCTGCAGTCATACTGGCTCGTCATTCACGTCATGGTCGCGATCATCGCTACCGGCTTCTTCGCGATCGGCTTCGCGCTCTCCGCCGTACAACTCCTGCAGACACGCAGAGAGACACAGATCGCCGACAGTCGACCAGCCCCGCTGAGGTTCCTGGCAACCCTTCCCAGCTCCGGCACCCTGGAGAACCTGGCGTACCGGATCAACATCGTCGGTTTCATCCTCTGGACCTTCACGCTAATGGCTGGCGCGATCTGGGCAGAAAAGGCCTGGGGGCGCTACTGGGGGTGGGACACCAAGGAAGTGTGGACCTTCATCATCTGGGTCGTCTTCGCCGGCTACATCCACGCGCGCGCCACCCGCGGCTGGCGCGGATCCCGCTCGGCCTGGCTGGCGATCATCGGCTTCTCCGCGGTCATGTTCAACTTCGGCATCGTCAACGTCTTCTTCAAAGGCCTGCACTCATACAGCGGCCTCTGAAACCAACCACCCCCATCAACCACAAACAGCAACAGAAAGGCAAACCATGGCTCGCAAGAACGCAGAACCCCCTCGACGACGTTCCACTCACGAGGAAGCCAAACCAACCCCGGAGCAATTGCGTGCCCGCTACCTACGCAAACGCCGGTTCCTGCGCGTCGGCCAACTCATCATGCTGATCGGATTCCTGGTCGGCCTGCAACATTGGCTCGCCCACCTCGGCGTCTTCGGCACACAGCCCCCCGGCTGGGTCGACCTCGCCGCCGGATACCCGATGGCCGCAGCCCTCATTCTCGCCGGTGCCATCACTGCTGGCCAGAAATGACCAGACCCCTCCCGCACCCCAATTGGCGCCGATCGGCGGCGACCTAGTGGGCGCACAATTCGCCTCCATCATCGCCAACGGCGGACTGCTACTGGCCATCCCGATCGCGATCTTCGCCGGGCTGGTTTCGTTCGCCTCCCCATGCGTGCTCCCGTTGGTGCCCGGGTATCTGGCCTATGTCGGAGGAGTCACCGGGTCCACGGGGCGCGTCAGCCGACGTCGAACCGCCACCGGAGTCGCGCTTTTCGTCCTCGGCTTTGCCATCGTGTTCATCGCCTACGGTGCCCTGTTCGGCGCCTTCGGGTCCTGGCTGGTGCGCTGGCAAGACCTCATCACCCGTCTGCTCGGCCTTCTAGTGATCGTGATGGGCCTGGCCTTTATCGGCACCTTCTCGTTCTTCCAACGCACCCTGAAATTGCCCATCCGTCCCTCGACCGGCATCATCGGCGCACCCCTGCTCGGAATCGTCTTCGGGCTCGGCTGGACACCCTGCATGGGACCCACCCTTGCCGCCGTCCTCTCGCTCAGCCTGTCCAGTCAATCCGCCGCGCGCGGCGCCATCCTGACCGGCTTCTACTCAATCGGCCTCGGCATTCCCTTTGTCCTCCTCGCCCTCGGAATCGGTTGGGCGACCGGCGCCATCAGCTTCCTCCGTCGACACATCCGAGCCATCAACATCGCCGGCGGCACCGTCCTGATCGTGATCGGCGTCCTCATGGTCACCGGAGTCTGGACCGCGTGGATCTACAGCCTCCAAGCCCTCATCGGCGGGGTCACACTCCCGATCTGATCAACCGGTCCGACGAACGTCCCGAAGGAGTTCCTATGATCCGAGAACACAACATCGGCGAAAGCGCCGAACGCAACGACGCTCGGCTTCACCTGGTCTACACGGGTGTGTGGTCGATGGCGAAGGTATCCCTCCTCGTCGGCCTGATCATGGCCGCAGTCACCGTGCTTGCCAGCACCCTCCTGTGGACGTTCCTCACTCAGGTCGGCGCGTTCCACCAGATCGACACCCTCCTCTCTGGCCCGGCAGGCGAGACGACGGCATTCTCCGCCTCAAGCGTTACCAAAGTTGTGAACTTCGGAACCGTGCTCATCGGATCGATCGTGGTGGGACTCGCCGGTGCGCTGGCGACGATGGTGGGCGGGATGCTTATCGCACTGCTTTACAACCTCAGTTCCAAAGCGACCGGCGGACTGTTCGTCGGATTCAGACAGGACTGATACCCGAGGTAGCGCGGCACCTAAGGCGCTACGCGCGGCGCCTGCTGCACGCACCGCGCGGCGGGAAGGGGAAGACGTGGTGCCTGAAGATCAGAGTGAGCGACCCTGGTGGGAAACTGGAGCTGCGCCTGAACCCGTGCTCCCGGCAAAGGCGCGTAAACATCGCCTCGTTATCATCGGTGCTGTGCTGCTTGTCGCCGGCGGCGGGCTCGCCTTTTTCCTCTCAATGTTCTCAATGAGAATGTGACGGCACATTCCTCGCCCCAGCACGGGCACCTCATCACGACGACACGTCAATGATCATGGTCAGGCCGCCCGCGCCGTCCTGCTCCACATTGTTGTTCGTGGTGTGGTGATTGATATGGCAATGGATCAACCATCTTCCGGGCGCACGGGCCGTCCAGAGGACGTCATAGCGTTGCCCGGGGGCAACGTTGATCGTGTCAGCGGCAAACCGCGCCGATAGGGCAAGGGTCTCTCCGTCCCTTGCGACCACCTCGAACGGGCCACCGTGGATGTGCATCGGATGAATATCGACAGAGTTCGTTCCGATGAACCGAACTTTCAGCACCTGTCCGACCTTCATTCGAATCGTCTCGGTGGACGGGTACGCCTTCCCGTTGATCGTGAAGTAGTTTGCCAGCCCACCCTCCATCGGCATCGCCGGCCAAGTGAGGCCGTTCCGGTTGAGCCATTCGCCGAGCTGGATGGTGTAGTCCATATCCGCCGGAATCGCATCAGCAGGACGTTTCGGCGCAATGATCAGCGCCCCGTAAAGTCCTAACGCCTCTTGACGGTCGGCGTGATCATGCGAGTGGTAAAAGAACGTACCTGCCTGTTTCACCGTGTATTCGTAGGTGAACGTCTTGCCGGGCTCGATCGGATGTTGAGTGATCTGGGCCGGGCCGTCCATGTCATTGGGAACGTCGAGACCGTGCCAATGCACCGTGGTGGATTCCGGCAGTCGATTGGTCACATTGATGCGTACGCGATCACCTTGCACAAAATCCAAACGCGGACCGGGAACCTGGCCGTTATACGCGTAAGCGTCCACCCACACACCCGGAAGGATCTGCCACCTCACTATCGAGGCAGTGAGGTCGAAGACCTTCACACCGTCGACCATTCGCGGCTGAAGGGCCTGGTCGCCGCGGGCGTTCCCGGCAGCGGTGGCGGTCACGTCTCTTGGGTCGACCGCGGCCATATCCCGCATCGCAGCTCCCGGGGTGTCGCGCGTCATGATCATCCCGGGCGGCATGATGGAACCGCCCACGTCACGGGCGCTTAGGGACATGTTGACCGTCGTGGACGGCGCCGAGATCCCCGCAACAAGGGCAATCATGCCGACAAGGGCAACGGCCACCAGTTGCGGCCGAGTGGGCTGCTGGGCCCCCGGCAGGCCCATACCGCCCATGCCTTTCATGCCGCCTTCGTGGTTCTGGTGGCTCTCGGCTGGGGCGGATGGCCGGCGTGTCATCAAGCCGTGCTTGAGGCCCTTATAGACCAACCAGACATTCGCCGGATACGCCAACGCGAAACCCGCGGCAACACCTACCGACATCACCCCCCAAAACACGAGTTCAGTCGGCTCCATTGCCCGCATATCGGGACCCATCATCAGCAATGTCATCACCGGCGCCATGCCCGCCATCATGAAGTTCATGCTGATGAATTCCGGCAGAAACGTACTGCGCACGTTTTGCAGGTACGTGCCGCCCATCAGGCTTTTCATGAACAAGGATTGAAAAATTAGAAGCCCGAACGCGAACCCGGCCAGGTACTCGACGATGAGGTCCAGCCACATCGGCAGGCCAAGGGCGGCGGTGATCGCCGCAGCCGCGATGATGCCGGTGGCATCACCCGCGACACAATGGATCGTGGAGCCGACGCCCTGTTTCCATAATGGTTTCGTGAACTCTTCATGTTCGCCCGGATGCGGTTCCTTGTCGACCAGCACGTAGAGCAGTAACCCGATCGGTCCTAGATAGAGCGTGACGAGAATGAAGCCCCACTTCATCACGCCCGGTTCTGGGTTGTTTCGGAATTGGTCCACTCCCACGTAGAGGGCAGAGAGGGCCGCCAAGACAAACCAGGCAACGAGGAAATAGTCGATCGGTTGAATAAGCACGCTGCTCCTTCCCAGGGCGCAAGCGCTGATACCCCGGCGGGGTAAAAAGTACGCTCAGTTCTCTCGGCAGGCAAGATCGGCAATGGCGTTGCAGGGTCCTTCGAATCAGAGGATCGCGTCGAAGCCTGCCCGAGCTCGTTGACGGCGTGTTGCGGGAGATTGAGAAGCCGCCGCGGGTTAGCGTCGGGGGGCCAATGACCGATCTCTTTCCGAAAGCTTCGGCTTCGCACCTATGATTCGGACCCAGAATGCTACGACGTCACGCCTCAACTCCGTCACGCGGCCCGGGCCCGTGGAGACTTTGGGCTGGCCTGGTGATCGCGGTCCTCGTTGCAGCCTCGGGCGTCGTCACGGCCCCCACAGCGATGGCTGATAGCTATCCATCGTGGGGTGATGTTCAAGCCGCCCGTTCAAACGAGGCGGCAAAACAGGCCCAAGTCAATGCGATTACCGCGCTGATTTCGAATCTCAAGACGCAAGTGAAAGCGGCCGAAGACGCCGCCGTCGCCCGCGAGAGGGAGAATGAAGCTGCCCAGCTCGCACTCACTGCGGGCCAAGACAAGGCGGATGCGCTCACAGCCGTCGCCGCGAAGCTGAAGATCAAGTCCGAAACCTCCCACCAGCAGGCGGCGACGGTCCTGGCGAAGTTCGCCCGCACAGGCGGTCCGAATCTCACCGGCACGCTACTGATCAGCAAGTCCTCAGACCGGGCCGGCCTGCTCTATCGCTTGAGTAGTTTGGGCAAGCTGACATCGACCATCAACCGGCTGTATTCGCAGGCAGCGCAGGACAGCAACAACGCAAAAGCTGCCAGTGATCAGGCCGTTGCCGCGAAGGACGCTCTCGCCACGCTTGCCGCTGCCGCAAAGACCGCGTTGGCCAAAGCGGCCCAGGCACAGAAGGACATGATTGCGTCGCTGTCCGCTCAAACCGCCCACCAGAACGAGCTTCAGGCCCAACTTGCGTCGCTGACCAGCGCCACCGCTATGACCGAACAGCAGTATCAGGCTGGCGTTGCGGCACGAGCGGCAGCGGAAGCGGCCGCCGCGGCGGCCGCTCGCGCCGCGGGATCAAGTGCCCCGGTGTCCTCCGACGCCCGCGCCCTCGCCCAAGAGCTGATGGGGTATGTCGCAGCTGGTCAGCTTTCCGGCTCTTCCCCCGACCACATCATGGAGATCCGATGGATCGCGGAGGGCCGCTCGGTCCCGAACTGCGGGATCGACACCCAAGTCTTGCAGGTCATGGTGATCGCCCTGCATACCTTCGCAAGCGTCGGCGTCAGCGACATCAACCGGCGCTGTACCGGCCAGATCGAAGGGGCGGGGATCTACTCACAGCACTATGCCGGAGGTGGTGGCCACGCGGTGGACTTTTATAGCCTCGGCGGCAGCCAGGCGACCGGCGCAGACGGCAACTCCCTGGCGTTGATCCGAGTCCTCGACCCGAGGATGCCGTACGGTTCGGGCCTTGGCCAAAGCAACTGCCGAACGGCGGCGGGAAACGAACCCGCCCTGCGCAATTTCCAAGACTTCTACGACACCTGCAACCACCTTCACATCAACGACCCGATGTAACCCTCTCCCTGCCGCAGCACGTCTATGAGGGCGGAGCTGAGAATGCCCCGCGCGCGTTTCCGCGCCATACCACTGGTGGGTATTCTGGAGGAGATGGAGAGTGAGAACGGGCGGCCCCGGACCCGAGCGGCGACGATCGTCGGTCGGGTACTGATGGTGCTCGCACTCGTCTCCGGAATCGCTGCCATGCACACCGGAATCGACATGCCCATGGCGGCCGCTTCCACCGGGGCCTCCGTCCAGGCGGGCCTAATGAGCATGCCCTCTTCTCCGGCTGCGCCCACCACGCAACAATCCCCAGACGCGGCGGAGGTGGGAGGTACCTCCACGCCGGCACTAGACGCACCGATGAGCCACGACGCTATGCACGCCTGCCTGTTCCTGCTCGGTGCCGCCCTGCTTTTCCTGCTCGCTTCCCCGTTGGGAAACAAGGTTCCGTTCAGCGCGCCTCGACTCATCGTGAAATGGCGCCACGCCGCTGCCGTGCGTGTCCGCGATCGGACTCTGGTCCTCCAGGTATTGCGGATTTAGAGGCTCCCGGGGAGAGCTCTGCTTCTCCCCTCCGATACACCCTCGAAATCCCCAAACCAAACCTCTTGGAGTACTGATGAAAATCGCACCTCGTCTCGCCCTCGCCGGCGTGGCCTTGGCCGCTGGCGGCCTCCTCACCGCCTGTACCGGTTCCGGCATGGGGGACATGTCCGGCATGTCCGGTATGTCCTCGACACCCGCCGCGGCGCACAACGCGCAAGACGTCACATTCGCGCAGATGATGATCGTGCACCACGAAGGCGCCATCGAGATGGCCGACCTCGCCCCGTCCCGTGCCGCCTCAACTCAGGTCAAGGACCTGGCCGCGAAAATCAAAGCCGCCCAGCAGCCCGAGATCGAGCAGATGACGTCCTGGCTGAAGTCCTGGGGTGAACCGGTCACCATGCCCGGGATGGGCTCGAGCTCTCCGACCCCCAGCGACATGTCCGGAATGGACATGTCCACGCCGATGCCTACCGATTCCTCCAGCATGGGCTCCATGCCCGGGATGACGACGCAAGACATGGACAGCCTGAAGGCCGCAACCGGGACTGCGTTCGATAAGAGATTCCTCACCCTGATGATCCAGCACCACGAAGGTGCGCTCACCATGGCCAAGCAGGAACAGTCGGGTGGCAAGGACGGTGCCGCCATGAAGCTCGCGGATAACATCGTCAGCTCCCAAACTGCGGAGATCGCCGACATGAAAGCCATGCTGACAGCGCTCGGCTAGCGCGCGGGTCGCGATCTGTGAGTCGCGCCTGACCTTGACCCCGGTGGGGTGGAACCCGCATTCCCCCTGCTCCGCCTCACCGGGCCCCCTCTCTCTTGATCTGCTCTGCCCACCATGAGGTCCACCATGCCGCTTTCTGCTCAACCCCCACGCCCGCTCACCCGACGCACCTTCCTCAGCGCGAGCATCGGTGCCGCCACCCTCGCCGCACTGGCTGCGTGCACCCCGGCAACACCCGCTCTGATATCTCCAACTTCCGCTGCCATTGCAGCGGCGGAGAAGACGCGCCAGCGCACCGGACGGGTTACCGCTGTGGCGTTGGACGCCCAGCCCTCCCAACTCGATCTCGCCGGTCGGGTCGCGAACACATGGACGTTCGGGTCGACACCGGCACCTGTCATCCGAGCCCGTGCCGGTGACACTATCCAGGCGGACGTCTCCAACCAGTTACCTACGTCTACCTCGGTGCATTGGCATGGCGTTGCTCTGCGCAACGACATGGACGGTGTGCCTCCGCTGACCCAGAACCCGATCGCTGCCGGAGACGCCTTCCGCTATAGCTTTACTGCCGAGCACCCGGGAACCTACTGGTTCCACCCGCACGTCGGCGTGCAAATCGACCGGGGCCTCTATGGAGCGCTGATCATCGACGATCCGCGAGAACCCCTGAGCTACGACCAAGAATGGATCGTCATCCTCGACGACTGGCTCGATGGAGTAACCAGCACACCCGACCAAGTCTTGAACGATCTCTCCAAAGGGATGGGGGCAATGGGGATGAACGGAATGCTCATGAGGATGGGAAACATGCTGATGGGCACCAACTCGGCATTGCTCGGTGGCGACACCGGCGACGTCTACTACCCGCTCTATCTGATCAATGGCCGGCCCGCTGCTGACCCGGAAACCTTCACAAGCAAACCCGGATCGAAAATTCGGATCCGGTTCATCAACGCTGGCGCCGATACTGCATTCCGGGTCGCTATCAGCGGCCACACCCTGACAATCACCCACACCGACGGGTACCCCGTCCGGCATCGCGAGGTCGACAGTGTCCTAATCGGGATGGGGGAGCGCTACGACGTAATCGTCACCGCCGGCGACGGAGTCTTCCCACTCGTTGCATCCGCCGAGGGCAAGGACGCCGCCGCATACGCCATCCTCCGCACCGGCACTGGGGCCGCGCCAGCGCCCCTGAAGACGCTGCCCGAGCTGAACTCGCCGCGGGTGGGGGTGGCCGAAGATCTGATCGCGGACGACGCGGTGCAGCTGAGGCCACGCGCCGTCGACCGCACGGTGCAAATGAAGCTGTCCGGCAGCATGAACTCGTACAAGTGGGCAATCAACGGCCGACAGTTCAATCCGGACCGGCCCTTGCAAGATGCACTCGCGGTTCACCAGGGGGAGCGGGTGCAACTGGAATTTGTCAACGACACCACCATGTGGCATCCGATGCACCTGCACGGGCACACGTATCAACACCCCGGCCGCGGTCCCCGCAAAGACACCTCGATCGTCCTTCCGGGCAAGACTCTTCGTGTCGACTTCGACGCCGATAACCCCGGCCTCTGGCTAAGCCACTGCCACAACATCTACCACGGCGAGTCCGGCATGATGGCCGTGCTCGCCTACCAGAAATAGCAGCCGCGTCGACTGTCCGCGCGAACAGCTTGGCACCTTCGTGGTGCATGCCCACTTTGGCGGGAATACGGGCCGGGGGTATCATGTTGTTGAGGGAGGGATACCCCTTGCCCGTATTGCTGGAGGAATGACAATGTCGACTACTGAGTATGAAGTCACCGGGATGACCTGCGGTCACTGTGAGATGTCGGTCCGCGAAGAAGTGGAACAGATCGCAGGTATCGAAAACATCGACGTGTCCGCAACAACCGGCAAGCTGGTTGTGACCAGCGCGACCGACCTTGATGACGCGCAAGTCTTCGCCGCGGTCAAGGAGGCGGGCTACTCAGCCGTTCGTGTCTGAGCTGAGCTCACCCATCAAACAGGGTGGAGTGGGGCTGGATGCCCCTTTGGCGCGGGCCTCACCCTCGTCCGGCTGATGTTCCCGGCAGACGCGGTGGGATGTTCACCCACTCACGCTGAGCAGTCGCCCGTGAGTTACACCGGCCCCTCGCGCCGCCAATCCGTTCAACCGCCTGTTGGCGCTGCCCGATCCCGGAGGATCACATGCCCACAAACGAAGCGCTCGTACCACCTCCTGCCGCGAACATCGAACTCGAAATCGGGGGAATGACCTGCGCATCGTGCGCGATGCGCATCGAGAAGAAGCTGAACAAGCTCGACGGGATCAACGCGACGGTGAACTACGCTACCGAGAAGGCGCGGGTGAGCGCCCCGGCCGAATTCGATCCGCAGACGCTGATCGCCGAGGTGGAGAAGGCAGGATATAGCGCCACGCTTCCGGTCGTGGCTCCGCAAAGCGCAGCGCCCGAGGACGCCCCCGACGCGGAGCACATTGCGCTGCGACAGCGACTGGTCGGGAGCATCGCACTTTCTGTTCCGGTGATCGCGCTGGCAATGGTCCCGGCGTTCCAGTTCACCTATTGGCAATGGTTGTCACTGACGCTCGCCGCCCCGGTGATCGTGTGGGCCGGTTGGCCGTTCCACAAGGCCGCGTTCATCAACCTCCGGCATGGAGCAGCGACGATGGACACCCTTGTCTCCGTCGGCACGTCCGCTGCCCTGCTCTGGTCTCTATATGCCTTGTTCTTCGGCACGGCCGGAATGCCAGGGATGACCCACGGTTTTGAATTTTCGGTCGCCCCCAACAGCGGCGCCGGCAACATCTATCTCGAGGTCGCTGCCGGAGTGACGATGTTCGTCCTAGCCGGCCGATACTTCGAGAAACGTTCGAAGCGCCAGGCTGGTGCAGCATTGCGCGCCCTTCTGGCGCTCGGCGCCAAGGACGTGGCCGTGCTCCGTAACGGCATCGAGACGCGCATCCCCACCGATCAGCTCGCCGTCGCGGACGAGTTCGTGGTGCGCCCAGGGGAGAAGATCGCCACCGACGGTGTCGTCGTGGACGGCACGAGCGCGGTCGACGCGTCCATGCTGACCGGCGAATCCGTCCCAGTCGAGGTTGGTGTGGGCGACAGCGTGGTGGGAGCAACCGTGAACGCCGGCGGACGGCTGGTCGTCCGCGCGACGAGAGTCGGAACAGATACCCAGTTGGCACAGATGGCGAAGCTCGTCGAGGATGCACAATCGGGCAAGGCCGAAGTGCAGCGCCTGGCGGACAAAATCTCCGGCGTGTTCGTCCCCATCGTGATCGCAATCGCCGTCACCACACTCGTCGTCTGGCTGGCAAGCGGATTCCCGGTCGAAGCCGCCTTCACCGCCGCTGTCGCTGTCTTGATCATCGCCTGCCCGTGCGCGCTCGGGCTGGCCACACCGACCGCGCTGCTGGTCGGAACCGGCCGTGGGGCCCAGCTCGGCATCCTCATCAAGGGACCGGAAGTACTCGAATCCACCCGCAAGGTGGACACGATCGTGCTCGACAAGACGGGCACGGTCACCACCGGCAAGATGACCCTCCTGGCCATTCACACGGCCGAAGGGGTCGAGGAGGCCGAACTACTGAGACTGGCAGGCGCCGTCGAAGACGCCTCTGAGCACACCATCGCGCAAGCCGTCGCCAAGGGAGCCACGCAACGCGTCGGATCCCTTCCCACGGTCGAATCGTTCGCCAACATTGAAGGAATGGGCGTGCAGGGCGTCGTCAACGGTCACCTCGTATTGGTCGGGCGTGATTCGCTGCTGACAGAATGGTCGGTTCCGGCCGATTCGACGCTTGTCACTGCCAAGGAAGCTGCCGAAGAGGCAGGGCAAACCGCGATCGTCGTCGCCTGGGACGGAACCGCGCGTGGCGTTCTCGTCGTAGCGGATGCGATCAAAAACACCAGCGCCGAGGCAATCAGACAATTCAAACGACTGGGCCTAACGCCCGTACTCCTCACCGGCGACAACGAGACTGTCGCCAACCAGGTTGCCGCACAGGTGGGGATCGAGCAGGTCATCGCCGAGGTACTGCCCAGGGAGAAAGTCGCTGTCGTGACCCGGCTGCAGGCCGAAGGGAAAGTCGTTGCGATGGTCGGTGACGGCGTCAACGACGCCGCCGCCCTGGCCCAGGCCGATCTCGGCTTGGCGATGGGTACCGGCACGGACGTCGCCATCGAAGCCGCGGACCTCACCCTGGTGCGCGGCGACCTCCGCTCCGCCGCAGACGCAATCCGTCTCTCCCGGCGCACCCTCGGCACAATCAAAGTCAACCTCTTCTGGGCGTTCGCCTACAACGTGGCAGCCATCCCGTTGGCCGCTCTGGGCCTGCTGAATCCCATGCTCGCAGGCGCCGCGATGGCGTTCTCCAGCGTCTTCGTCGTAAGCAACAGCCTCCGCCTCCGCTCGTTCAAGTCGAACGCAAGCAACACAGAACGGCTCGTACAGCGCGCGACCGCCAAGCAGGCCCTTCAAAAAGCCTGAACCCACCCACCAACCCAACCGTCGAAGGAAGAAACCGCCATGACCGACAACCACCACCACACCCCCAGCGCACCCGATCACCACCACGGGGCGCCAACCGGGACCCGGAACCTCCTCGGACCGGCCGCCACCGACCTGGCAGAATGCCCGGTCATGAAGGGCAGCCTGGTCGTCAAGGCAGACGCAGAAGCGGCTGGCCTTTACCGCGACTACGAGGGCACCCGCTACTACCTCTGCTGCGCCGGATGCGGACCCAAGTTCGACGCCGACCCCGCCCGCTACGCCACCGCCTGACGCAACCGCGACTGGCATTAGCCGTCGTCTCGACGCCAGAGCTGATCTCGACAGAAACCTGCAACCGTTACAGGGTAGGAACCATGACCAATCACGCCGGGCGGGACAACCACTCCGTCCCCACCCAGACCGTGCAGACCGGTCCGGATGCGCACGCCCACCACGACACGGCCCGACCGGAAGAACCGAAGACGTCCACCCACGCCGGCCACGACGTGGCGGGCCACGACGGTCACGATATGGATGGGCATAGTGGGCACGACATGACTGGGCACGCCGGTCACGGCGACCACGTCGGGCAATTCCGTCGCCTATTCTGGATCATGCTGGTCGTGGCCGTGCCCGTCGTCGTCTTCTCGCAAATGTTCGCGATGATCCTCGGCTACCACCTCCCCGACGCTGCATGGATCGGCTGGATCTCGCCGGTCCTGGGCACGGTCATGTACGTGTGGGGTGGGAGGCCATTCCTCACCGGTGCCGTCGCTGAACTTCGTTCCCGGAAACCCGGGATGATGCTGCTGATCGCTTTGGCCATCACGGTCGCGTTCTTCGCATCGTGGGGCGCGAGCCTCGGGATCCTCGACCACCAGCTCGACTTTTGGTGGGAACTCGCCCTGCTGATCGTGATCATGCTTCTCGGGCACTGGATCGAAATGCGATCTCTCGCCCAAACAACCTCCGCGCTCGACTCCCTGGCCGCGCTCCTACCGGACGAGGCCGAACGGGTCGACGGTGACCAGACCATACCGGTACCACCGTCCGAGTTGCAGGTCGGGGACGTTGTCGTGGTTCGACCCGGCGGCCGCGTCCCGGCCGACGGAAAAATCGTGGACGGTTCGGCGAGCATGGACGAGTCCATGATCACCGGTGAATCGCGCACCGTCCGACGCGGTACAGGTGACACCGTCATCGCCGGGACGGTCGCCACCGACTCCGGCCTGCGGGTAGAGATCACCGCCGTCGGCGATGACACCGCCCTGGCCGGCATTCAACGCCTGGTCACTGAAGCGCAAAACTCATCCTCCCGCGCCCAACGGATTGCCGACACCGCTGCTGGATGGCTCTTCTGGTTCGCTCTCGGCTCCGGCATCATCACAGCGATCGTCTGGACCCTGATCGGACTCCCAGACGACGCCGTCGTGCGCACCATCACCGTTCTGGTGATCGCCTGCCCGCACGCACTCGGCCTCGCGATCCCGCTCGTCGTGTCGATCGCGACCGAGAGAGCGGCTCGTGGCGGCGTGCTGATCAAGGACCGGCTGGCGCTGGAGAGCATGCGGACGGTGAACACCGTCCTGTTCGACAAGACTGGAACGCTCACCAAGGGCGAACCAACCGTGTCCGCGATCGAAGCGACCGACGATCACGGAGAGGACCGTGTGCTCGCCCTGGCTGCCGCCGCAGAGACCGACTCCGAACATCCACTTGCCCGAGCGATCGTGAACGCGGCAAAGGAGCGGCAGCTCACCGTACCGAGAGCCACCGGATTCGAATCGTCCCCGGCGATCGGTGTAGCTGTAACGGTTGACGGTTCTCGAGTCCAGGTCGGCGGTCCGCGCCTTCTGGCGCAGGAGAACGGCTACGAACTCGATGTCGCCTACGACTGGCGCGAAGAGGGAGCGATCATCCTGCACGTACTGGTCGACGGGCAGGTCGTCGGCGCGCTCAAACTCGCCGACGAAGTGCGCGAAGAGTCCAGGCAAGCCGTCGAAGCGCTTCACGCCCAGAACGTGCACGTCGTCATGATCACCGGCGACGCTGACGCTGTCGCAAAATCCGTTGCCACCGAACTCGGAATCGACCGCTACTTCGCTGGTGTGCGCCCGGAAGACAAATCCGCCAAGGTGAAAGAACTCCAGGCCGAAGGACGCAAGGTGGCGATGGTGGGTGATGGTGTCAACGACGCGCCCGCGCTGGCCCAGGCCGACGTCGGGATCGCGATCGGCGCCGGCACTGATGTCGCGATCGCGTCCGCCGGCGTCATTCTCGCCAGCGACGATCCCCGTTCGGTGCTCTCGGTCATCCAGCTGTCCCGAGCCAGTTACCAGAAGATGAAGCAAAACTTGTGGTGGGCGGCCGGCTACAACTTGATCTCGGTCCCGCTCGCGGCGGGCGTTCTGGCTCCCATAGGATTCGTGTTGCCGATGTCGGTCGGTGCGATCTTGATGTCGCTGTCCACGATCGTCGTCGCACTGAACGCGCAGCTGTTGCGTCGCCTGGACTTGCGACCAGAAGTGAGCACCCGTGCCATGCTCGATCGAACCGATCAACCCGCTCAGCCAGAGCTGGCGCGTCAGTCGTAAAACGCACCCGAAGAAAGACAGACGATGGACACCGCTACCGAATCAACGCATGGCTACATCACCGACAAGGACAAGTACCTCAACCGTCTGAAGCGGATCGAGGGCCAGACCCGTGGGGTGTATCGGATGGTCGACGAGGAGCAATATTGCATCGACATCCTCACCCAGATTTCCGCGCTCACCTCGGCGCTGCAATCGGTGGCTCTCGGACTCGTCGACGACCACCTCAAACACTGCGTCACAGACGCGGTCAAGCTAGGCGGCGCGGAAGCGGACGCCAAGATCAAAGAAGCATCGGACGCGATAGCGCGGTTAGTCCGGTCGTAAGCACCCGCGAAGGCGGCCTAGACGAGGGCGGCCGGGAGAAGCTTCAATCCTCATCGACCGGGCAATGATGGGGGAGCGCCGCTCGTGTAAGGCCGCTCCGTGGCTCCCAAGGTCGGGACTCGGCGTACGCGGACCATCAACCAGACCACGAGCACCGCTCCGATCGCGACAAGTGACAGGGCAAAGAGGTACTGCGGCGGGGACCATTCACGAGTTTCCGTCGGTTGATATAGCGCCCGAGTTTGGGTGATGGTTCCAGTGAAGTTCTGGGAAATCGGAAGCCACACCTCGAGCGTCCCGACAGAGGATGAAACGTCCGCGTAGACGAACCACAGTCCTGGGTGTGGAAGTGAGATTCGACCGGTCGCCCGGCCGGACCTGCTCACCGACCCGGCCGCCAGCGGTACCGTAATGGTTTGGCCGGCCCGCCGGGCAACCAGCCAAGCCCGGCCCGGCATTGTCGCCGTGGTGCTGAAGTCGTCCACGGTAACGGTGAGTTCGCCGCTCCCGTCACCCTGAACCGAAAGTGCCGCCGTTCCGAAGGACGGCCCCTGCCCAGGATCATGAGCGCTAGCCGGCACCGGTGTGACCAGTGCAAAACTCAACCCGAGCAGGAGAACGATCGTCGCTGTAACAGCGCGATTCCTGACGCCGACCACAAAGACAGCTACGAGAGCCGCGCCCACCACTGCCATCGTCCACGGCAGAATCGACCCTATCTGCACGCTGCTGAGCCCGATTGCAGAGAGGAGGGATTCAAGGGCGGCCACGATGCTGGCGGCGACCAGCCATCGCAACCGTGGCAGGCTCTGAAGAAGATCAACGGCCGCCAGCCCGAGAAGCGCAAGCGGCAGATCCGGCGCCAACCAGCCCGCCCCGGTGAGCCCGGCGGTCAGCGCCGCGCGCAACAGGATGTACGCGACGATCGCCGTTGTGAGGGCGAATGGGAACCCGGTCATGCGAATGATCACCCACCCAGCGCTCAGCAACGAGAGCAGGGCAACAGGCAGATAGAGCGTCTCGCTGAACTGGGGGACGTCCGTGTCGTACTCCATCACAAGGATCTGAGCTGCAGCCAGCACGACGGCGGATAGCCCGATCTGCAACTGGCGCCACGGTCGATCCGAAACGCTGACCAGCATCGCACCCAAGAGGACCGTCGTTGAAATTACCGACAGCAGGTGCGGAGGCGACCACAAGACTGCGTCGCGACCAAAAGTGCTGTGCCAAAAGGCATCAGCGGGAGCGGCGATTGCTGTGGCAGCAGCGCTTGCCGCGGCGAGGATGAACCCCGGCGCGCGACCAAGGGCATTCAGGGAACGAGTATCGCGAAGTATCCGCATCGCCCAGAGACCCAAAATGACGCCAACTGCGACGATCGATGCGTACAAGAGAAGGTGCGGAGGAATCAGGGCACTATCTCGCCCGAGGGTGGAATGCCACGAGTCGTCCCAATACGCCGACGCGAGCCCCATCCCGGTCGCGCCGACAATCATCCACCCGCTCGGGCGCCCAACACCGGTCGGCAAGGTGGGATCCATAACTGGATGGTATACCCACCCCGGGTATACGGGGAGGTTACCTGGTGGTAGTTACAGCGGACCCTACTCGCGCTGGTGTCTGTTCCTCGGGTCGAAGGGAGCGTGCGACAGCGTCTAGCTAGTGTGCGGTCATTTCTGCTTGGTCCGAATAGTTGGGAGCGGGAGCAAGCCCGAAGAGCTCTTCGAATGTCCGCTTTCCGCTGTCGCGGAGCTGGGACGCCAACGCTGTGCCGACCCACCGAAAGTGCCATGGCTCGTACGCGAACCCCGTGACGGCCGATTTGTTGGGCGGGTATCGCAGGACCCATCCGTATCGGTAGGCGTTGGCAGCAAGCCACACTCCCGTGGGCGACCTTCCGAAACAATCGTCCTCGAGCCCGCAACCGCTTTGCGTGTCGAGAATGTCAACAGCCATCCCCGTCTGATGTTCGCTGTAACCGGGCCGTGCGCTCGTTGTGTCCGCGTTCGCAACTCCGCCATCGGACTTCGTGTAGGAGGCGTACACATCGGTCTGGTATTTGAAGGAGCGGTATCCGCTTTGGGCGACGAGAGTCGCTCCGGTTTCAGCTTTCGCGGCCGCGGCGAGCTGGACGAATGCTGCTGCAGCAGCCCGGCGGAGGGTTTGACCATTTGGGTTGGGGATATCCGGGGGGAGGGTTGTCAGGTCACTGGGTTCGTAGGTGGCAGCGCCGGGGATGGGGCGGAGCTTGTTGACGATGAACCAGGGGCTGCTGGGTTCAGTCAGCGAGTACACCCCCAACTGCACCGGCGTGGGCACGATGCTGGGGACCGGTCGCGTCTCTGGGGGAGAGGTAGTGGTCGCAGGTTCGCTGCGGCCGTGGTCGATAGTGCCGGCCGGAGCGATGATGCCGTAGACAGCTCCAAGGCTCACCATCACTGCCGCGATGAGAATCGCGCCGATAACAATTGACCACGCGAAGGTCAGGCGCTCCCGGTAAGGCCTTCGCGCCAGCGGCCGCAAGTGCGTATAGTCAGCCCACATCGAGCGCAGCAGAGCGAACGTTTCGCGACTAGCCCTTCCGGCTTGCGCGATTCGAGTTTCCAACCCTCGGGCATGTCGAGGCGTCACCGACGCCGACTTCCGGAGACCCGCGCCAGCTGCTCGGCAGCGTGGCTGAGACCGGGCAGCTCGACATGACCGAAGCGACGCTCCAGCGCGACGCGGATCAGGTGATCGGCGAAGAGGGGATTGCGTGGAAGGAGAGGCCCGTGGAGGTAGGTGCCGAAGGTGGCCCACTTGCGCGCGCCTTCTGTGCGGTCTTTGCCGTTGTTCCCTTGGCCGGCCGCAACTGTGCCCAGGGGTTGCGCTTCTGGGCCAAGAGTGGTCGCTCCGGCGTGGTTTTCGTATCCGACGAGCGTTCCAAAATCCGACGTTTCGGCGGAGATGTTGCCGATGCTGCGCTGGGGTGCCGGCTGGGTCTCCATGTCTAGGATCCCGATCCCGGCTAGTCGGGTGCCGTCGGTTACTTGCAAGGAATGGCCGAACAACTGGTATAGCCCGCACACCATCAGTATTGGGGTGCCGTCTTCGGCCATTGCCCGCAAGTCGTAACGGTGTCGAAGAAGGTCCGGTTGGATGGCGACCTGTCCGCGGTCTTGGCCGCCGCCGCCGACGATGAGATCGACGTTTCGGGGGAGCGTTTCGCCGGGATGGAGTTCGTGAACGACGGCTCGGTAGCCTCGCCACTCCAGGCGACGCCGGAGGACAAGCACATTGCCGCGGTCGCCGTAGACGTTCATCTGCGAGGGGTAAAGCGACAGGATTGTGAGCGTGCGCTTCATGCTGCTTCTCCAAGGAATCCGGGACGGAGCGCACGTCTGACCGCGAGCATCGCCGTGTACGTGCAGTAGATGCGCTTGAGAGTCGGCGTTGGAGTCTTGACGAAGAGGTCCAATGCGCGTCGAATATCAGGTTCGCGGATGGCCACCGCTATGTCGTCGTAGTGAAGCCGCAACTCAAGATCGGGCGCGCGTGTTCCGGTCACGAGCTGCACTTTGTCGGATTTAAGCAGGGCGAAGTCGACATCCCAAATCCAGGAGACGTCTCTCCCGTCGGCGTCATGATCATTGAGCGCGATCATCGTCTGAGCGCCGTCGCCCGAGTACGATTCCAACGCTGCCCGGAATGCGCCGGGATTCTTAACCAAGACCAGGTGGATCGTCTGTCCTTTGAACGTGATGAGTTCGCCGCGCCCAAACGCGGGCGCTGCATGGGCTAGCGCTTCGGAAGCGCGGTGTGGATCGAAATCGCTACCTAGAACCGCGCGACTGATCGACAGGGCAGCGACCGCGTTGAGGGAGTTGAACGAACCTCCGAATGAGAGCGTGAATGGAAGCGAAGCGCCGTCAAATGATGCGACAGGAGTTGGCTCAATCCGCTCAAGCGTGGTCTGGTCGAAGATTGCGATGTTTGCCCGTTGATCCGTCTCAAGCAGCTCGTCGTCCCCGGGAAATAGGGGTTGAAGTTCAGGGGATGCGCTGAAGGCTGATACAGCAGCGTCGACACCTTGCAGAAAGCGTTCACTGTGCAGCCGGGGATCCAGATCGTTGACGATGACATCGCGAGTAGTTGCCACAGCGACTTGATGCAGCAGGCTCGTCGTGTGGTCGATCTCGCCATATCGATCCATTTGATCTCGCATCACATTCAAAATGAGCGAGTGTCGTGGCGGCACCATGCTCACAAACGCGGCCGCGTGTCCCTCGTCGAGTTCAAGCACGGCAATGTCTGCATTGAGTCGGCCTGAGAACGAGATTTGCCCCAAAAGCGACGAGAGGATGCCGCGGCTGTAATTGCTGCCGCTCGGGTTCGAGAAGACTTTCAGGTCGTGCGCTCGAAGAACTTCAACGATGAGTTTTGTTGTCGTGGTCTTCCCGTTAGTTCCGGCGACCACCACCACGCCGCGGGGTAGGGAGCCAAGCACGTCCGGGAGGAGCGCAACATCGATTCGTTCGACGATCAGGCCGGGGAGCGCAGATCCGCGGCGGGCGAGTCGCAGCAAAGATCGAACAGTCTTTCCTAGACAAATGGGGAGGAAGTGTTTCATGGTTGGGGCTTTCAATGAGTCGGCGAAGCGTGGCGCGCAGAGGATGGCGCGAGAACATGCCGCACCTGGCGGCTAGTAGGTACATCGGATCGGGACGCGACGGTCCCGGGAAGATGATTCCTAAGTTCGACTCACTGAAAGTTTGACCACTGCGACAGACCAGTCCGGAGGAGCAACTAGCCATTCATTGGGTGCACGCGTCAGAACGTGCCTGAGCTCGATGGGCGCCGTGGCGGCGCTTCGAGCGGCCAATATGTTGGCTAGGGGGAGAGGTGTGTCGCTGTGGCGAGAACGGAGGTACGAATGGTCCTCTGATTCCGCGGAGGAGCTATTGTCACTGTGGCTTTCGGACATGTCATGCACAGCGTCAACCGGGCTTGGCTGCGCCGCCACCACGGCATCCGCAGGGAAGCCGCCGACGGCATGGCGAGGACTTGAATGGACCCACGCCATGGTCACCAGAACTGCGACAAACAACATGGCCAATGCCATCAGAAACGCGCGCGTGCGAGGATGCCCATTAGCATCGTGTACGCGAATCATGTTCATCCCTTACTAGCTCGATCAGGATCATTCTCGCAAACGGTCCTGAACGGTCGCTTCGCCCGCGCTCCGCTGGCGTTGCGGTTGCCGGAGAGGATCTGGAGCGATGCTGAAAAAGTGCGAGCGGGCATTGTGGGAAGAAGTTGAGTGATCCATTTGCCCGGTTTTTCCCAAAGCTCGTGGAACCGTCGCCCGAACTACACCGCTGATCAGGCCGATGCGTTCATCTTGCTGGGCATCGCGGCTTGCAGCTCGGAAAGGGTCCGTCTGTCGGGGATCGGTTGCCGTTAGGGGTACGTGGGTGCAGCCTTGCGTCTGCACCTCATTTCTGATGCCCGCAATGGATCGGAAACCAATCGCGTGGGTGCGGATCGTGCCGTTTGCACTTTCGGCGTACTCTCGCCCGTGCAGGGGGCTGCTGATCGTGAAGGAGAAGCATTATGTCTACCGTTGAACAAATGCTCGACAGCTACCCCGCCGACCTCGGAGACATCGACCGGCAAAAGCTCGTGGCGTGCATCGAAGCGTGCATCGAGTGCGCGCAAACCTGTACCGCCTGCGCCGACGCCTGTCTCAGCGAAGAGATGGTCGCAGACCTGGTCAAGTGCGTACGCACCGACCTCGACTGCGCCGACAACTGCGCCTCCACCGCCAACGTGCTCTCCCGACACACCGGCTACGACGCAAACGTCACCCGAGCGGCACTCGAATCGTGCCGAGCGGCCTGTGGTGCGTGCGCAGACGAATGTGACAAGCACGCCAGCATGCACGAACACTGCCGCATTTGCGCCGAAGTTTGCCGGCGCTGCGAACGGGCCTGCGCCGACCTCATCGCCAGCCTCTAGCCGGCATGCGGGTTCGAGCGGTCGCGGCCGTCATGGCCGTGATCGCCTGAGTGGTTGTGCTCGAAGCGGGCCAGAATGTGCTCCCTCGTCAGCGCCGGACCCACGTGGCCGTGCCCGCGGGCATGTTCTCGAGCGTTCTCCACAAAGTCGTCGTCGGTGTCACCCACAATGACCTCGCCACACGCCTTACACGTCAGATTGCGCGCCATAAGTTCTCCTCCATCGACGTCCCGGCCAGGTTCTCACGCGACGCTGTGACCTCGGTCCCGACAACCTATGCAATAATCTGCGTATGGATGCAGATAACGCGATATGTGGGCGCTTGCCCGACAGTCAGTACGTCGAGTTGGCCGTGGAAGTGTTCGGCATGCTCGCCGATGCCACCCGGGTGCGGATCATTCTTGCCCTCCGCGACCAGGAACTCTCGGTCAACCATCTCGCCGACATCCTGGACAAGACACCCGCTTCAGTCTCCCAACACCTGGCCAAACTCCGCCTCGCCCGGATTGTTTCCACCCGGCAGGAAGGCACCCGTGTCTTCTACCAGCTGGCGAACGAGCACGCACGACAGCTGGTTACGGACGCCATCTTCCAAGCCGAACACGCCCTCGGCGGCAGCCCCCGGCACCACCACAACCAGACCGAACCCGATGAGGCGACAGCGTGACCACTCCGCACCCCCACCACGGAGCCATCGGCGAGCACAACCAGGACGATGGCCGCCACCACGGAGCCATCGGCGAGCACGAGCATGATCACGCGCACGGCGAGCACGGACATGGGCACGACCACGACCACGACCACGACCATGGTCACCCCACCGGGTTCAAGGGGTTCCTCTACAACCTGTTCGTACCGCACTCGCACGACGCCGCTGACTCCATCGACGACGCTCTCGAGGCCAGCCGCGAAGGGGTTCGGGCGCTGAAGATCAGCCTGTTCCTGCTTCTGGGAACAACGATCCTGCAGTTCGTCGTCGTGCTTCTCAGTGGTTCGGTGGCTCTGCTGGCGGACACGGCCCATAATTTCTCGGACGCGCTGACCGCTGTCCCGCTGTGGATCGCATTCATCCTCGGCCGTCGCGTCGCCACCCGCCGCTACACCTACGGATTCGGTCGGGCAGAAGACCTCGCGGGCCTCTTCATAATCGCCGTCGTCGCCCTCTCGGCGATCGTCGCCGCCTGGCAATCGATCGAACGCTTCATTAGCCCGCAGCCGCTGCACAACCTGTGGTGGGTCGTTGCTGCCGGTTTCATCGGCTTCGCCGGCAACGAGGCGGTCGCTATCTACCGGATCCGCGTAGGGCAGAAGATCGGCTCCGCCGCGCTCGTCGCCGACGGTGTGCACGCCCGGATGGATGGTTTCACCTCGCTCGCCGTCGTCCTGGGTGCCTTCGGAGCAATGCTCGGCTTCCCGATCGCCGACCCGATTGTCGGCCTGCTAATCTCCATCGCGATCGTCATCCTCCTGTGGGGCACCGTGCGCAGCATCGGCCGCCGGCTGATGGACGGCATCGAACCAGAACTCGTCCACAAGGTCGAACACGTCCTCGCCGACACCCCCGGCGTGCGCGGCGTCAACCAGGTACAGCTGCGGTGGGTCGGTCACCGTTTGCAGGGCGCGGCCGAGATCCAGGTCGAAAATGACACCCTGGCTGCAGCTGACACCATCCGACTGGATGCTCTCGCGCACCTGCGCAGCACCGTAGGAAACGTCGACGACTTCCACATCAGCCCGGTGCCCGCTCGCTCGACCTGATGCCCGCACTTACCGCTGATCTATGTCATACAACCGCCGGGGCCGAGTGTTCGATGAGTAGGCTCGGTCTGCGGCTGGAGCTGTGGACCAAATGGCGGTCTGCCCCGCCGTTCACCCAGGCGTCTATGTCCGCTTGCTCGCTGTTCTTTAGGCGTATCGGGATGTCACCCGCGACTGTATAGTCAGTCTGTGCTGACTATTGCTTCTCGTCTTAACGTGATGAACCGGCTGGGTCGTGCGATGGCGGATCCGACCCGTTCCCGGATCTTGATGACCTTGCTAGAAGGTCCAAGTTATCCGGTGGTGTTGTCGCGGGAATTGGAGTTGACGCGTTCGAATGTGTCGAACCATCTGACGTGTCTGCGAGATTGCGGGATCGTCGTGGCGGAACCGGAAGGCCGGCAGACCCGCTACGAGATCGCCGACCCGCACCTGGCCGCCGCACTGACCGCGCTCGTCGATGTGACGCTCGCTGTGGACGAGGACGCGCCATGCTTGGATGCGGGCTGCACAGTCCGCGGGTGCTGCGAGCAGGTGACCGAGTGAGTGCTGTAGACACCCACGCCGGTGTGCACATCGAGGACGAGCGCGAGGAGGACTCGCCGTGGTGGCGGGATCGCGAGGTTCTGCTACCGATTGCCTCGGGGGTGTTCTTCCTCACCGGGCTCGGCTTGGAATGGGGTGGCGCGCATGTCCTCGCCCTAGTTTTGTTCTGGATCGGTCTGTTGCTGGGCGCGTTCACCTTCGCGCCGGGCGCGATTCGGAAGCTCTTCCGCGGCAGAATCGGTATTGGCCTGCTGATGACAATCAGCGCGACCGGTGCCGTCATCCTGGGTTACGTGGAGGAGGCGGCCGCGCTGGCCTTCCTCTACTCCATCGCGGAAGCCTTAGAAGACAAGGCGATGGACCGGGCGCGCAACGGCCTCCGCGCGCTGCTTTCACTCGTGCCGCAAACCGCCCGCATCCTCGATCGCGGCGCAACGCCTGAGGTCCCGGCAAAGGACCTCACGGTCGGACAGTTGATGATCGTCCGCCCAGGCGAGCGGGTCGCAACCGACGGTGTTGTGCGCACCGGAAGCAGCAGCTTGGACACATCGGCGGTCACCGGCGAATCAATCCCGGTCGACGTGAGGCCCGGCGAGGCGGTGGCCGCTGGTGTGATCAATCTCTCTGGTGCGCTCGAGGTGGAAACGACGGCGGCTGGTGCGGACAACTCGCTGACCACGATCGTGAAGCTGGTCGAGCAGGCGCAGGCCGAAAAGGGCCAGCGGGCACGGTTGGCTGATCGGATCGCGAGGCCGCTGGTTCCCGGCGTGCTGATCCTCGCCGCGCTCGTCGCAGTGATCGGTTCACTACTCTCCGGTGACCCCGCATTCTGGATCAGTCGGGCACTCGTTGTGCTGGTCGCCGCGTCTCCGTGTGCGCTGGCGATCGCGGTGCCAGTGACCGTCGTCTCCGCGATCGGCGCAGCAAGCAAGTTCGGTGTCGTGATCAAATCCGGTGCCGTGTTCGAACGGCTCGGCTCCATCCGGCACATCGCTTTCGACAAGACCGGCACCCTCACCCGCAACCAGCCCACCGTCACCGCAGTGCTCACGGCAGACGGCAGCACGAAAGACGAGGTACTGAACCTGGCGGCCGCGCTAGAGCAACTGAGCACACACCCACTCGCAATTGCGGTCACCACGGCTGCCCCAAACGCGGCCACCGCGTCCGACATCAGCGAGATAGCTGGCCACGGCATCCGTGGCACCGTCGACGGGCAGGTCATCACGGTCGGCAGCCCCCGCTGGCTCAACCCCGGCATCCTCGCAGCCGAAGTCGAAGCCTTGGAGGGGCGGGGGATGACCGTCATCATCGTCCACCGGGACGACACCGCCGCTGGCGCCATCGGTATCCGCGACGAGTTCCGCCCCGAAGTACCAGAAGTGATCGCAGCCCTGCGCCACGACGGGGTAGAGACCACGATGCTCACCGGTGACAACAAGCGCACCGCCACCGCCCTCGCACGAACCGCGCAGATCAGCGACGTCCGCGCGGAGCTCCGCCCGGAAGACAAAGCCGCCAACATCCACGCGCTGGCCAAGGTGCGACCCACCGCGATGATCGGCGACGGCATCAACGATGCCCCAGCCCTCGCTGCCGCGGACGTCGGAATCGCAATGGGTGCCACCGGCTCCGATGCCGCAATCGAATCCGCCGACGTCGCCTTCACCGGACACGACCTGCGCCTGATCCCACAAGCGCTCACCCACGCCCGCCGCGGTCGGCGGATCGTGAATCAAAACATCGTCCTCTCCCTCGCCATCATCACCGTGCTTCTCCCGTTAGCAATCACTGGCATCCTCGGCCTGGCAGCCGTTGTATTGGTCCACGAACTCGCGGAAGTCATCGTCATCCTCAATGGCCTCCGCGCCGCCCAGGCGAAGCGACGCCCGCTCGGCGACGTCGACTCACCCCGGCAGACCGTGAGCGTGCCATAACCGGACCCCACAAAGAGGCTCCATCTGGCATAGGGGTGGGGGCAGCTTGGAGAAGCGGTGTTGTGTAAGCCGCCATGCCGAAAGGCACGATCCGGTTCGACGCCTCAACCAGGTACGTAAGTCGACGGGGAAGCCAGATGGTATCCACGTTCGCGTTGTGCCCGCTCGAATGAGTTTCGTGGGCTTAGTCCGACAGAGCTTCCTCATTGAGGTTCACGGCTCGCGATTCACCCATCGCTGCCACACAACAGCATTAAGACCTCAGGTCTTACTGGCAGGAGCGGGTGTCACTGAGGAGGGAGTTGTGCCGCTGTCGGCGGCTGGGCTGAAGCCAGGTTCGGCTTGTCCTATCGCACCCGGCCGAAGTCCGCTCATGGCGGAACCTCTTTTCGAAGGATCGACTCAGAGCATGTAGTGGAGGTCGGAGCCAATCGAGGGGTAATTTGCGGAGAATGACGTTAGCTGTCGGGTGGTTAGCCCGAGTTTTATCGCGAGACCGAAGAGGTTGACCAACTCCGCATATCCGGGACCGAGCAAGTGGGCGCCGAGGATCTGGTCGGTGTCCTTGTCGATCAGTAGTTTCGTTGCGGCGGTCGACTCACCGACCCGGAAGTTGGAGTACCACCGGCTCGTGTCGTTGTATCGGACCGTGACGTTGTACCCGTTTTCGTGCGCATCGCTTTCGAGCATGCCCACCCGGGTCAGCTCCGGAACCGTGAATACGGTCGTGGGGACACCTGCGTAGTCAGGAACGGTCTTTGCGTTCTTAAGTAGGTTGGAGGCGGCGACCTTGCCCTCAATCACAGCAACCGGCGTGAGCGGCTTGCCCACTGTGTCCGCGACGTCGCCGGCCGCATATACGTCGGGGTTACTGATGCTCTGGAGATGCTCGAAAACGCTGACACCCCGCATGCTCGATGCGATGTTGCCGGCCTCGAGATTTAGCCCATCGAGGTTAGGCACACGGCCAGCACCGTGAACCACGAGATCCGCCCGGATCGTGGATGTTACGCCTCCTCTCTCGACCGCTACTTCAAGTTCGGCCGGCGCGCGGGTGACCGCGGTGACCGTGCTGGCCTGGTGCACTCGGATTCCGGCTTGTTGGGTCCTTCTAACAAGGAGCTCGACGAGGTCGGGATCGAACTCTCGAAGTGGCCGGTCGCCGTGTTGGACGATCACGCATTCCGCACCGGCGCGAGCAGCAATGTGTGCGAACTCGAACGAGATGAACCCGCCGCCAACGAAGACAATTCGCTACGGCAGCGCGTCCAGGTTGAGGAAGTCTGTGCTGTCGGTGACGTATTCGCGCCCAGGAAAGCCCAAGGATCGCGGCCGGGCTCCAGCTGCGATGAGGAATCGTTTAGCACGGTGCTCCGTGCCGTCGATATCAAGCTGATTCGGGCTGACAAATTGGGCGTGGCCGTGGAACGTTGCTATTCCGTTATCGGCGAGCCTCTTTTCCGCGCCCTCGGGTACACGGTCGGTGTAGGCGCGTTTGTGGCGAATCAGATCAGCCCAATCGGTCGACAACCCGGTGGCGGAAAGGCCCTTGCCTTGCATCAAATAGGCCGCGTCCACAATTTCCGCACCCCGCCGGAGGATCTTCTTCGGGTCACACCCGCGTAAGGCACACGTACCGCCATAAGGAAGCGCATCAACAATTCCGACTCGCCAACCTTGGGCGGCGCATTTGTTCGCCGCTGTCGTGCCAGCATCCCCCGTGCCGATTACGAATAGGTCGAAATCCTCGCTCATGATGTCCTTTCTGTCCGGCGTCCGAATGGCGCTTCTCTTTCCTCCGAGGGAGGAGCGTGGCTCACATTGTTGATAGGGCTGCACGCAGTTGAGCAAGCGTCGGCGAACCGGCCGTCCCATCAGGAGTGGAATAGATCCGGCACGCAAAACCGACCGAAGCAGATGGGTCGGGAAAGGCATCCATCCCGTTCACGAGGATGCTTGGCGAACCGAAGAAGCCGATCTCCTCCGCATCCTCGAGTGTTTCCACCAAGTGGAGGTTTACAGTCACGTCGGGACGTTCCGATGCGATCACTGCAAGCCGCTCCGCGGTGGCCATCCAATTCGGGCACCCATCGAAGTACTGCAAAGTGATCTCCATACCCCCGACCGTAAACCTTGCATCTCAGTACAAGGTCAAGTGATTGAATGAGTCGTATGCGAATCGGAGACCTCGCCATTAACGCCGATGTGAACGCGCAAACCATCAGGTTCTATGAACGTCGAGGGCTGCTGCCCCCAACCGTGCGCGCGGCAAACGGCTATCGGCAGTACGACGGGGCGGCCGTCTCCCGGCTCAGGTTCATCCGATCCGCCCAAGCCGCGGGTCTGACGCTTACCGAAATCGCCAGCATCATTGCGCTCCGACAGGACGGTCAAGTCCCATGCGCTCATGTCTCGGCACTCCTGGCCGACAAACTCGAAGGCGTCCGCAGCCAGCAACGAGAACTCGAGCGTCTCGAAGCGGAACTCATTCAGCTCATTAATATCAGCCGAGACTCCGATCCGGCCGATTGCTCAGCAGCGGCGGTGTGCCAGATCATCCCGAGCGATACGTAGCCTGTGAATGCGGGGAGATTGTCAAGCTTGCTGATGTGATCCCTCACCAATTTGCGGCGTTGATCCCGCCGTGATTGTGGTGGAAATGCGGGAAGTCCGGTAATGCGCCACGGCAAACCCGCAACGACGCACTGCTTCAAACGCTTGCAATGACGCTTCACTCGTAGCCGATGTCCTTACACGTCAGCCACCTGCGTCTCATCTCGTGGAAGCCTGCGTTAGATGCAGGAAACCAGCAGTTCAGCAGCATCGCGGCGCACGAAACTCAAGGCAGTCGATCATACGAGCACCGCGGGAACCCGGCTTGACCGGCAGAAACGCCCTCCCGACCACGGCACGGGAGGTTCTGCATCTAATGCAATTCCCGTGAGTCGAAGCGCTGATAATATTTATTATGTCACTAATGCATTAGTTGACTATTAAAATCATGGTGTGATGATGGAGAAAGTGCGCTACTGTCATCCGCATGACAGACCGCACAGAAGTCGACGTGGTGCGAATCAAGCTCGGCCCAGACAAGCCGGCCCCGCAACCAGACGCCCTCGGACGAAGCCGCATCGGTTACGCTCCGAACCTCACCACGCTCGAACTCTGGGAGCGCGGCCGCGGCGTGTGGCGCGCGCGCCTGGAGAAGGTCGCCGATGCGCAGTTGCTGCTCATTGCTTCCGGCGGGATCGTGGTGATGGCCGGTGGAATCACGGGAGTCACCTTCCACGACGGCCGCGTCGCCATCAGCGGTTTTCCCGACCCGACGCATCCTCTGATCGGTCAGCGGGATCCGCTGGACAACAGCTCCGCCAACCCCGTCGCTTACGGCACGCTCGAAACGACACCCGCGCGGAACGTCACGCAGCGCCCCCTTACTGACGTCCTCGACGACGCCGTCCGGGTGCTCACCGAGGCGGCCCGCCACCGCCGCCCGCGCCTCCACCAGACGCCGGCGGGCAGGCTGGAACCTCACCCGACAGATACCGACCCCGCCGATTGGGCCGAGTTCGTCAGCCTCGCCCTGGCAGGCGCCGCAGCGAACCTCGGCGGCATCGAACGCGCGCTGGCGGGCCGCCCAGGATCCTGGGAAGCCGCGAAAGTCGAGGACCTCCTGTACTCCACCATCGGGACCGAGGCATCCGATCTGTGGCGGTACCGCACCGAGCCGGTGCGAGTGATTCTCGACGTCGACCAGATCGTCTCCACCCGAACCGACGCCTGGTCCCAGTACGACGACGCGGAGCAGACGATCGACGCCCGCGTGGAGCAGGCGGAGAAAGCCGACCCGGGGCCCGACCAGGCTGCTTACGGCTGGGTATACGAGGTGACCGGACCCGACCAGCTCACCCCGGTCGACGCGGCAGCACCGCCGTGGTCCTGGGAGACCTGGCGCTCATACCAATCCGCGGAATGGGCCGAGTGGACGGAGCGGATCGAACACGACGTCAAGACCGGTGACACCTCCTGGCGCTCCCTCTTCATCCCCTCCTCCCCCGAAGCTGGAGCCGAGTACAACCGCCTCGCCGATGAGCGTGAAGAGCGGCTGGATCGCATCCGCCAGCAGCTTGAACAGCTTGACGCTCAAAGGCAGCGCGAATGGAGCACCTACGGCGCAGCGTTGGCCCGCGCGATCGAGGACGCCGCGCAGACCGTTCCCGACCTGCGAGTCCCCGTCGAAGTGACATTCGGCACGAATCCGGGCTCACGCACCCACGACGATGACGAGGGCGACCCGCTGGCCCAGCAGTTGCTCGATGCGGCTATCGCAGCAACGCCCTCACCGGCCGACCTTCCTGGCACCCCGCTCGAACGACTGACCAAGGAGGGCCGGTAAATGTCCGACATCACAACGTTCCCAGCAGCCGTGCTCGTCCGGGATCGCGTCGGCCGTCGACAGGTGAACCGAACCACGGTCGAGGCTTACCTGCGAGCGGCCCAGAAGCACCGCGAGAAGAAGGCGCGGAAGACGAAATCACCGGCCCGAAGAGTCTCGGGGTGGGATCGCGCGCTGATCCTCCCGTACATCGTCATATCGACCTGGATGGCAAGCAGGATGGGAACGGTCTACCTCCTGCGATCCGGCAAGGTCACCGTGCGGCTGAATCACGGACTCCAGATCGGGGCGATCGTCTGGACGATGGTCTTACCCCTCATGGCGCCGGGGGCCGCGATCCTCGTGGTGTTCTGCTTTGCACCAGTGATGCTCGTCGCGTTCGCCTTCCTGGCGTACCTGGCTGTACTGGCCCTGCTGCTCATCGGGCAGGTTCTTTCGACTGTGGCTTATCGGATGTGGATGCGTCCGCTGCGCCCGAAGAAGGCCTGGGCAAGCTTCCAGGGCGAGCGACCGACGTGGATCGTCAGCGACCTCGCAAGCGTGCACGAAGGCTCGCCTATCGATCTCGTCGCGGAGATCATCGCCACCATCAACGGTGTGGTCCCCCACGGTGCCAAGGTCGGCGCGAAAGCACGAGACAAGGGATACCTACGCGCTTACTCGCGCTACCTCACCCCCGTCGGCAAGAACAATCTCGCCCTGACAGGGACAGTGCCCCTCCAACTGCGCACCGCAGCGGAGCCGCTGGTAACCCATCCCCCCGTATCATCCACATCGTCAGAGTTGGAGCGCAGAAAGTGACGAACGTCATGTCGCGTGAGGATCGCGCAACCGGTCGAATCGGCCGCACCTATCGACACGAGCGCACCCAGCTGCCGCCCGTGACCGGCTACGAGCAAGGGACGCTGTTCAGCGACGACCTGGGCCAGCTGTGGGTCTCCTCCCCCGGTCCCCGGTGGATCAAGGCGAACATTGTGACCACAGACGAATATCGGCGACTCCACCGACGCTCGCGATGGCTTCTCGCCGGTCTAGCGCTGCTCCTCCCGACGCTGGTCACCGCGCTGATCTTGTCGACCATCTGGCATCCGGTGGCGTGGTCCGGGATCTTCATCGTCCCGGCATTCGTGCTGGTCCTGATCAACCTGCCGCGGACGAACAAGCAGCTCCTCGGCTGCATCGTGCAGCCCGATTTCGATGCGGACTTCCTCTGATGGATGCAAGGATCTGGCGTCCGGGGCAGGCTGGCCGGCCAGCCACAGTCATGCACTCCCGCGAGGTGTGCGAACGACCGAATTACAAGAACCGCCGGCGGCGCTCGAACTGGGGGCTTTTGCCCAGGCCAGGTGCTGTTAATCCCGGCCAGGTGTTGTTAATCTCAGCGATGTCCACGCATCACGAGGAGGCACCGCATGGCAGGCAGACGCCGCAAGGCTTCACCCCCCGAAACGCAGCTCGAGTTCGACCTGTGGGGGCTGGGAGATCAGGCGGCGGACGCCCGCATCGACGAGGCGCGAACGGCCGAGCCGTCCCCGGCCGAGAAGGCCCTCTCGTCGGGACAGCTCAGCTTCGAGGACTTCTGGAACACGCAAGGAGAGACGCATGAACCTGTACGGCAGGCAGGCGATGGAGAGGTGGGCGAGACTCGCCCCGACGTCGCTGGCGACGATGGATCGACCGCAGGAGTTCTTCGAGGACCTCGGGGAGGAGATCGGGGTGCGCGTGGCGCAGCTGATCCCCGACCTGGCGGGGCCGGACAGCCCGAGCGAGACGGTGCTGGAGAAGACGGGCCGATTGAACGCGGCGAAGGCGCAGGCCGAGGAGATCGCATTCTCGGAGCTGGTCACGCCCAGCCCGGAGCCGACGAGCGAGGACGCGTACCAGGAGTGGCGGGCGACCAACGGCCTGTCTTTGGACTGGCTCGCGGACTGGGCGGAGACGTCGCAGAGCAGGGACTCAGCGGCGATGCCGATCGAGGAACTGGCGAGCCAGCACGGTCTGCCGGAGGAGTTCCTGAGGGAGCTGCAGCAGCAGGAGAACCCGTACCGGTCCCTGCTGCAGAACGAGCAGCTGCTGGAAGCACGCCTGAGGGCCCGATTCGCGACGCGGCCGACGGAGGACTGAGCCGGTTCATCCCGACCTCGCAGGAGGACCTCGCGCGACGAGGGACGTCTCGCCACTCCCGAGGAGAAGCAGACGCTGGCACGGTTCTCGTCGTGGGGCGCCATCCCGGAG
>NZ_CP043643.1 GCF_014217625.1 Leifsonia shinshuensis
ATGACGATGGCGACGAACAAGAAGCGCAAGAGCACCAAGAGCCCCGCTCAGAAGGCGCAGACGACGACCGAGCCGCGCCCGCTGCGCCCCAGTGGGCGCGGCTGGATCGGTCGCGGCCGCGGTACTGCCGGATACGTGCAGGCACCCGTCGAGTACCGCGGCACCACCGTTCAGGTGTGCGGGCTGTGGCCGTTCTCGGTGGGTACGGGCGCACCGCTCGTGGGCGTGCCGCTGGGGCGGCACCTCTACACGGGTGCGACGGTCTGCGCGGACCCGATTTCGTGGTTCCAGCGCGCGAAGCTGATCAGCAACCCGAGCGTGTTCGTGCTCGGCTTGCCGGGCCTGGGGAAGTCGACGACGGTTCGACGGATGGCCGCCGGCTTGGCCGGCTTCGGCTCCATCCCGTTCATCCTCGGAGACTTGAAGCCGGACTATGTTGACCTGATCGAGGCCCTCGGCGGACAGGTGATCCGCCTGGGCCGCGGCCGCGGGCACCTGAACGTTCTAGACCCTGGCGAGTCGACAGAAGCCGCGCTGCGGCTGCGTGAGGCCGGGTATGAGAAGGAGGCGGAGGAGGTTGAGGCGGATGCCCACGGCCGACGCCTCACGATCGTCTCTGCCCTGCTGACGATCCTGCGCAAGCAGCCGCCGTCCGACGTCGAGGAGTCGATCGTCGACCAGGCGCTCCGCATCCTGGATCGTCGCTTCGTCGACCAGGTGCCGGTGCTCGCCGACCTGCTAGCGATTGTCCAGGAAGGCCCGGCCGAGCTGCGCGAGGTCGCCGTCGACCGTGGCGACTTTGCCGAGTACCAGCGCACGACCCGCGGGCTGGAAGCATCGCTGATCAGCCTCGCCCGCGGCGGCCGCCTCGGGGAGACGTTCTCTCGGCCGACCACGAATCCGATGCGCCGTGACCGTCCGGTGGTCTACGACATTTCCGGGCTAAAAGAGACCGACGTCGACCTGCGCGCCGCGACCCTGCTTGCCTGCTGGTCGAACGGGTTCGCCACGGTGAACGTGGCGAACGCTCTAGCTGAGGCCGGCCTAGAGCCGCAGCGCCACTACTTCGTGATCATGGACGAGCTGTGGCAGGCGCTCCGCTCCGGTAGCGGCATGGTGGATCGGGTCGACTCGCTCACCCGTCTGAACCGCCAGTTCGGTGTCGGGCAGGCGATGATCACCCACACGATGCGCGACCTCGACGCTCTCCCCACGGAGGAGGACCGGATGAAGGCGCGCGGGTTCGTCGAGCGTGCCGGCATGGTCGTGGTCGGCGGCCTTCCGCACTCGGAGATGCCGCTGCTGACCACCGCCGTGCCGTTCTCGCTGGCGGAGCAGAGTCTCCTCACCGGCTGGTCTGCGCCGCCGTCGTGGGACGCCACGACCGGCAAGGAAACGGAGCCTCCCGGCCGCGGCAAGTTCTTGATCAAGGTGGGTGGCCGCCCCGGCATCCCGATCACGGTCAAGCTGACCGAGACGGAGCGCTCGACCAACGACACGAACAAGCGGTGGCACGCGCAATCCCGTGTCGGCCGGCGCCTGCACGCCGTCGAGCCGGAGGAGGCGGTGTCGTGAGCACGCCGAACAACCGCCGCCGCGACCCGGGCGGCCTGTCGGCGGAGTCGATTCTGCTCGCCGCCGGCATCGTGATCGTCATGGTCGGTGTGGTCGGGGTGAACCTCGCGGTTCGGCTCGGCCACCAGCTCGACCACACGGGGATCACTCTCAGTAGTGACCCCTTCACGCTGACGTTCGAGGTCCTCATGGGCAAGGTGCCGTGGCCGGCGTCGGGCACGTGGATCATCGCCGTGGTCGCGGCGATCGTGCTCGTCCTCGCCGTGCTGATCATTGTGGCGATCGCCCGCTACCGGAAGGGGCGGACCCGCGTCGACCGATCGGCCGCGTACCTGGGCCGCGGCCGCGACGTCGCGGACCTCAGCCGCAAGAGCGCTCTGGAGAAGGCTCAGCGCCTCGGCGTGCCCGACGCGCCCGGTGTTCCCATCGGGCGCACTGTCGCGTCAGGGCAGCCGCTCTACGGCTCCTGGGAGGACATGCACATTGACATCTGGGGGCCGCGCACCGGTAAGACGACCAGCCGCGCCGTGCCGGCGATCCTGGCCGCTCCCGGCGGGGTGCTCGTCACCTCGAACAAGCGCGACGTCGTAGACGCCACCCGCGACGTGCGGGAGAAGGCCGGGCAGGTGTGGGTGTTCGACCCGCAGGGCATCGCTTTGGAGGAGCCCACCTGGTGGTGGAACCCGCTGAGCTACGTCACCGACGAGGTACGCGCCGCCAAGATGGCCCAGCACTTCGCCTCCGGCTCCCGCGACGCGGACGCCAAGACAGATTCCTACTTCGATCCGGCCGGCAAAGACCTCCTGGCCGGCCTTCTCCTCGCCGCAGCGCTGGACGGCCGCCCGATCACGGACGTGTACACGTGGTTGACCCGGCCCGCCGATGACACGGCGGTGGAGATCCTTCGACAGCACGGCTTCCCGCTGACCGCCGACCAGGTGGCCGGCGTCATCGACGCGCCGGAGAAGCAGCGCGGCGGCGTCTACGGCACCGCCCAGCAGATGGCATCGTGCCTGACGAACCGTCAGGTCGCCCGCTGGGTGACCCCGTTGGGCGGGAACGCAAGCGATCGGCGGCCGCAGTTCAGCCCGGAGGCGTTCGTGCGCGAGGGCGGCACGCTCTACAGCCTCTCCAAGGAGGGCCAGGGCACCGCCGGCCCGCTGGTGACCGCGCTCACGGTCGCCGTGGTGGAAGCGGCGGAGGAGCTGGCCGCTCGGTCGGCTGGCGGGCGCCTCAGCACGCCGCTTCTGGGCGTCCTGGACGAGGCGGCGAACGTCTGCCGCTGGCGCGACCTGCCGAACCTCTATTCGCACTACGGTTCGCGCGGCATCGTCCTGATGACGATCTTGCAGAGCTGGTCGCAGGGTGTGGAAGTGTGGGGCGAGTCCGGGATGCGCAAGCTGTGGTCGGCCTCCAACGTGAAGGTATACGGCGGTGGCGTCTCGGAGGCCGGCTTCCTCGAAGACCTCTCGCGGGTGATCGGTGACTACGACCGGCTCTCCTCGTCGACGTCGAGCGGGCGCGGGCAGCGCACGGTGTCGCAGCAGCTCCACCGTGAGCGCATCCTGGACGTCGCGGACCTGGCCGCGTTGCCCAAGGGGCGCGCCGTGGTGCTTTCCTCGGGTTCTCGGCCGACGCTGATCCGCACTCAGCCGTGGATGACCGGCCCGCACGCGGCCGATGTGCGGGCGTCGATCGCCGCGCACGACCCGCAGGCGCAGCACACGATCAGCGAGGCGCAGCACGAGGTCGCCGCCGTTGAGGCGACCATCGGGAGTGAGGCGCGATCGTGAGCGACTGGGGCGAGGACGACTACGAGCCGCAGGACGCCGGCAGTTCGTCGACGACTGCGGCAGCTCCGGCCGGTGGCCGGGCGTTCGGGATCGACGTGGGCGGCCTGGCCGACGAGCTGGTTGATGCCGCGGTCAAGTCGTTGGTGCGCAAGGAAGTGTCGGCCGTCGCCGCCGATGCCGTCAAGGACGCCCTGACCGACGATGTGCTGGACGCGCTTCGTGCTCGGGCTGAGACGGCGGCCGCCGCGGCGATCGCCGCACAGCTCGAAAATTCCGGGCTCGACGAGGGCACCGCGGCGGATGTGCCGGACGCGGCAGAGTCGGTCCTGACCTACGGCAGCGTCGACGAGTTCTTGCGTGAGTATCTGCGCAGCGTGTACCGGCGCAAGATCGACGGCAAGAACCGGGTGTGGGCGGCCGAATGGTGGAAGTACGACGAGGCGGTGATCCGTCTCGAAGCGCTCTGGCGCTCCTGGGAGTTCCTGCGCCGCGATCCCTCGACCGGTATGAGTGTGTGGTGGCGTGACCACGCTGACACGCACATGGCGGTGCTGATGGACCCGCAGGGGCCGTTCGCGCCGGCCGACGCGATGGCCGCGGAGAACCAATGCAGCAAGGGTGACCCGCTGCCCTACAAGCGACCACCGGAAGGGCTGTTCCCCGACGTCCGCGAAGCGACCGCCGACTAGGGGTGTTGCCGCCTCGGCCGGTCACCCAATAATTGACCCACCGTCGATCCCCCAGCGACGGGGCACGAAGAAGGGCCGCGCTCCCTCAGCGCGGCCCTTCTCCCTGTCCGGTGTCCGGTTCAGCGGCTCTGTTCGTTGCGCTGCACCTGGACCCCGCGGCCGCGCGCCTTGCGCGCCTTCGGTGCCTTGGCCGGACCGCCAGCGGCCACAGCGGCGGTGGCCGGCTTCGCCTGGCTGACGTCTGCGCGCATCCGGGTCGCGATGACCTCCTGATCGATGCCCTTGCTCTCCAACTCCGCCGCGGTGGACGCGCGCCGTTCGGAGCTGTCGTAGGTGGCCGCGCTGTCCTCTCGGGCAGCGCCGGCGCTCACGGTGCGCTCGTCCGCGTCGGCCTGAGCTCGAGTACGCTCCTCCGGGTCGGGCTCGTACTCGGCCGCGGCGCGCTCCTGCTCCGCCAGGCGGTCCTGCTGGTCCGCCTGGGTGAGGAGCTGCTGTGCCTCGACGTTCTCGACCGCAGAGCGCTGTCGTTCCGCGTCGGCCTGCGCACGCTCCTGTTCGGCGCGCTCCACGGCAGTACGGACCGCGGCCGCGTCGGCGCCCGTGTCGGCCGGGTCGACGCCGTAGCGGGTGCGCAGCTCCTCGCGCATCCTCTCCTCGGCGCGGGCGGCCTCCGGGTCGTCCTGCGCCCACGCGCGGGTGGTCTGGTACGTGCGGCCGATCTGCTCGGGCGTCGATCGCTCCCACCAGTCCGACCGGTAGACGTCGGCGTACTCGGTGCGTGCCGTGCGCTGCTCGGCCTCGAACCGTGTCCGCAGCTCGCGCGCCTCACGCTCGCTCGCGGCCTGGGCTCGCCGCAGCGCGTCCTCCCGTGCTCGGGCGATGCGCTCGCCCACCTGTCCCGCAGCGGTCACCAGCACACGGAGCTGTCCCTCGAACGCCTCCGCGATCCCGTCGCTCTCCTCGGCCATGATCGGCCCCCCTTCCTATTCCTGCCCGCCGCGTTGCGACGTGACTTTGTTGTGCGACTTCACATGCAGCCCCAAGGCCTTGATGGCTGCTTCGATCGACCCGTGCTCCGCGATCACGCGAGAGAAGATCACAGCGTTTAGGCGCGCGTCCTCGGCGGCATCGAAGGAGGTTGCCTTGTTACCGACACCGAGCCCGACGTGGAGCGACCACCGGCGGGACGCCGTGGTGGGGTCTACGAGCCCGTACCGCACCACCTGCGCATCCAGCGTGTTTCCCCCGGCTGTGAATGCCTCGATCGACAGCTCCAGGTCGGTATCGGTGCCCGGCACTCCCCACTCTTGTGGGGTTAGGTGTCGTATCGCTTCCATGCCATCCAACCAACGCAAATTTGGCTGTTGGATAGCGGCAAGGTCAAGGAGCCGGCGTAGTTGCGCGCGATCGAATCGCGCGCCGTATGCGGCCGTGTAACCCTCGCGTAGCCGCGGCTCCAACGTCGACCAGACCTCGCGCAGCGACGGCGGTCGAGCCCTCGTGTGCTCCGGCATGAAGCTTTCGCTCATGTCGACGAGCTCCGCGAGCTCGTCAGGAGTGAACGCGCCGTGCAGCGGCGGCTCCACCTGATCGCTCTTGCGGGCCATCCATACCTTCCACGCCTCGACGCGCTGAGCGGCGCACCAGTCGTCCCACGAGTAACCAATGTCTGGTCGCATGAAGCGGTGCAGCTGGACTGCACCGACGCCGGCTGCGTCAACCTCGGCCAGGCCGATGAAGCCTACGGGCTGGTCAATTCCGCCTGGCTCGATGTCGATAGAAACGACCGTGGCACTCATCGCTCTGTCCCGTCCCGTCCCGGACGTGGTGCCGGCCGGCGAGCTGGTGAGTCATCGGGTCGCAGCTCCCGCGGGACGGGCGAGCCTGGCGTGCCGCTCCGGCCGGCGTTCAGCCGGTCGAGCATGGCACGAGTCTCAGCGTCGAGCGCGGGAGCCTCTGTCGCCACGCTGCCCTGCTCCTCGACTACGGCAGCCTGGCCGACGCTACGGGCTGGCGGAGTCGGCAACGCTGCGTGTACACGCTCCAATCGGTCGCGCGCATCCGCTAGAGCGGTACGCGCGTAGCGGTCCTGACGTGCGGCCTCCGCCACCTTCATGACGGCAACGGTGAGTGTCAGCATCTCTCGCACAAGAGCCGCTTCACCGACAGTGCCTTGCCCTCCGCGTACCGCGCTTGCCAGGAACAGCGCAGCCCCGGAAATAGCGATCGTTCCCGCCTTCGCCGGAGGCGGGGTGCGTCGATACGTCTGCGCCGATCGAGACAACGCCTCAGCGGCCGCAGCGATATCACCTGGCGTCTCCTCCACGGCGTTCGACCATGCAGCGAGAGCGCCAGCGGTCTGCCGTGCCACCGTGGCCCACGTCTCGCGATCGTCAAGCGGAACGCGCGCCAGCTCGTCGACAGTACGCGCCAGTCGCTCGCTGTGTCGCAGTGCTTGATCGTTCGTCGGCTCCAGCCGTTCGCGACCAGGTGCCACAACTCGCCGGCCACGCTTGGCCGCGTTCCATTCGGCCACCGCCGCGGTAGCGCCTTGCGGGGTGTCCTCCCACCCGTCGCGCAGCCGCGGCAGCGTGAGGTCGCGGCCAAGGTGGCCGCCGCCGTACCAGATCGGACGTTCCCCGGCCGTGGGTCGTTCGGCCACCGAGTAGCCGGTCACGACGTCAGTACGCCCGTCAGCGTAGCGAGGGCGTACGAGCAACCCTTCACGCCGCATCCGGCGCACGAACTCGGCTTCACTCCGACTAGCGCCAGCACACCCTCGGACCTTCAACGCCAGCAGGTAGCGGGGCTGATCGGTGCGCAGCTCGGCGCTGATCCGAGCCTGCCGATCGGGGCCGGTCAGATGTTCCCAGCGTAGGGCGTCATCGCCCAACTGCGGGCGGGTGCGTTCGTACTTCGCGCGTGCTCGCGACCGTGCCTGAGCCTCCCGCTCGGCCGGGTCGTACCCGCGTGTGGAGCGCTCTGCGCGCACCGATTCCAGCTGCTCCAATCCGTACTTCACTTCAAGCGCTCGGGCCGCGACCTGGGCGCGGTGGAAGTCGTTGTGGATCGATGCCTTGGTGCCGTCCTCGCGAACCAGGTTCACAGCGATGTGGATGTGGTCGTTGCCGTTCGAGGACACACCGTGACGGACGGCAACCCACCGGCACGGCGCCTTCGTCCCCTCGTTGTCGTCGAACTCCATCGCCGTGATGAAGTCGTTGGCGATCGCGCCCCACTGCTCGTCCGCGAGCTGCCCTTCGTCGGCGCGCAGCGACAGCGAGCAGTGCCACACGTGACCGCCCGGAACCTCGACACCGAACACAGCCCGCGGCTTGTCCAAGTGACGCGCGATCGACAGCGCCGCGTCGCGTCCGAGCTCCGCGTCGTCGTGCCACGCCATCAGCGCCGGATCGCCCGCGACCAGGTGCGGTTCGGTGTGCTCGTTCGACCGGCCCGGGCCGGTGAGGTACGTCATCAGTCCCGACATGCGATCGCCGCGGACGACGTTCGGCATCACGACGCTGCACCGCTCAGCTCGTCGACGAATGCGTCGATCCGATCGGCCACCTCGCGGACCTTCCGCAGCGTCGCCACCATCTCAGCCTGCACGTCGCCAGTCGCGTTCGTCGCCTTCGCCATCTGGTTCACGTTATTCGCAATCGTGGCCAGCAGCCGGTGCGTGGAGAACATTTGCGCAATGACCTCATGCCGCACCGACGCATTCGACGCGGCGGCCGCAGCTCCTCCAGCGAGAGCGGAATCCACAAGCAGCTTGGGCACGCTCACCTTGTACTGCAAGGCGAGCGCGAGGAGCTGCCCCTCTTCCTCCGGAGTGACGCGGACGACATGACGGTGCCGGCGACCGCCCTCGACGCGACGGCGGCGTGCCTGGCGGCGCGGCTCCTGCTCCCCCGCGGTGTCAGAAACGGCCATGCCGTCACCTCCTCTCGGCCCAGCGCAGCGACCCCGCCTAACGCGGGGACCACACGTCCAGTGTGCCGCATCCTCGACCTTGTGTCGAGGATCAAGCCCGATCCGGTTACCGGATCGTATAGCTTGCTCCGTCCCTCCGTCCGGGACTCCAATCGCATTTGCTAACATCGTCAGACGGGAGTGGTCGCGGCTTCGCCGCGGCTGCTTGTCAGTGTGTCGATGGGCGTCGACGAGAGGCGCTCAGCTCCGTACCATTAGTGCATGGCTACGCAACTGACACCAGAGGAAGCAATCGAGCGCGCGCGACGTCTACAGGACGACCGGCTCAACGCCGTTCGCAGCGTCGCGGAGGCGCGCCAGGCGCTCGTCGATGTGCGCGAGCAGACCGACCGCGAGCTGAGCGAGCTGCAAGCGAGGATCGCGGAGCGGATCGCCAACGCAGAGCGCGACGACGTGCGCGCCTACTCCGCCGCAGTGAGCGCCGGATGGACCGCGGAGGAGCTTCGCAAGATCGGGTTCTCCGAGCCCGACAAGAAGGCTCGCACCCGGCGACGCGCAACGCGCAAGCCAGCGAACCGACCCGTCTCCGAGGCGGCCACCGAACCAGCGCAGGAGACGTCCTCGCAGGGTTGACCACGCACTCACGAAAGGCCCCACGTTCCGCTCTGCGGCGTGGGGCCTTTCGCATGCCCCCGCGCTGCGGGGGTTGCACTCCGCTACGAGGCCGTCAAGGGCGCTACGCGTCCCTTCGGGAGAGCCCTACGGGCTCCCCTTGACCGCCTCTCCACTGCGTGCAAGTCGGCCAGTGTTCCGTTGAAAGCAGCCAGCTCGTCGCAAGCGCCGAACTGCCAACTTTCAATCGGACACACAACAACCGGAAGGCCGAACGATGAACAGGGAAACCGAGCAGATCGAGAACATCGGAGGGTACGCCGTACCCGTCGACCCGATGGACGAGATGGGATGCGACTCGTGCCAGTGAACGACGACCAGAAGCGGCCCACGATGCTCACACCCAAGGCCCTCGCCGCGCAGCTCGGCGTCGACGTCGAGCACCTGCGCCGCCTACGGGATCAGGGCATCGGGCCGGCCTACATCCGCATCACTCCCCGCACCGTCCGATACCTCAGCTCAGAGGTCGCAGAGTGGCTGAACGACGAGCAGTGAACAGCTCCGATTTGGGGGATTTTGGGCTAGGGGATGAATTGCTCGGGCAGGCTGAACATGCGATCTAGAAGCGGCTCTAAATGCGCGATTGCAGCTCGGTGCTGTTCCTCCGTGAACTCCTCGATCAGAGGCGGGTCGTCGTCCGTCCAGCCGGTGGCTTCTGCCGCGATCGTCAGATCCCATCGGTTCCACCGCAACCGTCCTTGTTCGCGTAGTTGCTCCTGGAACTGTCCCTCGATTCCGAGCGGTCGGAACCGGTTGGCGTCGTTGGGCGACAGAGCCCCGCGCACCTGGTCGATCGCGAGGGTGTATCCGGCGATGAAGGCTGTTACCCGGTCGAACCGGATCGGCAATCCCAGGAACATGCCAGGTCGCTTGATGAACGCGCCCGCCATGATGAGCTGTGATGGGGCGCTCGCCTGGTGTTCACTCATCGTCCATACCTCCTTCAGGCCGACGGCTGGCTCTGGTCGTGCTTCGCAAGCGCGCGCGCGACGGATGACTTGCCGACGCCGAGCACGGCCGCGATCTGTGCGATGCTGTCGCCCTGCTCACGCATCCGCGCGGCCGCGGCGGTCCGTTCCGCTGTCATCACCGAGGGTCGGCCTCCCACGCGACCCTCAGCGCGCGCGTGAGCCAGGCCCCGTACGGTGTTCTCCCGGATCGTGTCGACGCGGAGCTGCGCGAACACGGCAACGATGCCGAACAGGGCTCGGCCCATCGGGGTTGTCGTGTCGATGTCCGGCTCGGTGAGGCTCTTGATGTTCACGCCCCGCTCGTGCAGGTCCGTGATCGTCTCGATGGCCATCTTCTCGCTGCCCGCGAGGCGATCGAGCCGGCGCACCAGCAGTGTGTCGCCGGGGCGCAGGTAGTCCAGGCATGCGAGCCACTGCGGGCGGTCTTTCACACGGCTGGACTCGCCGTGGTCGACGAACACCCGCCCGGCGCCTGCCGCGCGCAGCTCGGCCTCCTGGGCTGCCGGGTTCTGGTCATGACGCGACACCCGCGCGTATCCGACAACGTTGCTCATCGCCCCATCCCTCGATCCATGCCATACCGAGCTCCGGACGTGTGGGGGGCACTCCCGCGCTCCTGGATGCCGCCTGCCGGCGGCGTTCTCCGCGTGGCTTCAGTAGCGGGTTGCGGAAAACTCGCGTGTAGCGCCGAGCTGACGCCCGCCGTGCTCGACAGGGACGGGCTCTGCCGTGGAGCTTCGGAGCTCATGAGCCTGGCACCGAGATAATCGGCCAGCGGCTTGGTGTTGCCGACGACGGCGCGCAGCCGAGCGGTGCGCAGCTCGTCCACGTTGACGCGCCGCCAGTCGATCGGGTGCCCGGCTCGCTCAGCGAGCACGGTGACGTAGAGGCTTTGGCTGCGCGTGTTCCCGTCACGGTAGGGATGGATGGCCGAAAGGTCCCCCCAACGGTCTGCGAGCCGCGCAGCGAACGTGTCGGCGTCCAGCCCCGTCAGGTAGTCCTCGCGGTCGAGCTGGTCGAACAGGCGAGTGAGGTTGGGCTCGATGTACTCGGGACGGCAGTACGCGATCCCGACCCCGGTCGCTTGCACGTCGACGTCGCGGAGCTTACCGGCGATGCCAGGCACGATGCGCTCGAACAGCCGCGTATGGATGCGGCGCAGGTAGTCGTAGTCCAACCGATCCGGCGTCGGCTCGGTGCGCAGCTCCGCCATTGCGACAGAGGCATAGTCGTTCATCGCGGCATCGAGCCGGGCGGCGTTGCGTATCCCCTTCGAGTTGACGAGCACTCCCCCGCTGTCGGGGTAGGTGTACTTGTCGTCCTCACTCACCCTTGGGCGTACTTCGCGTCCAGCTCGACGTACGCCTCAGCAGCGGTCACACGACCGTCGAGGATGCGACGAGCGCGATCAAGCGCTTCGTGATCCGGGAAGTGACCGGCAAGCTGCTGAGCCTTCTCAATCATCGACAGCTCGCCATCAACGTCGACAGTCGGTTGAATCGTCGCGGTGCTGCGGGCCATGCTGGCTCCTCTCGCCTGTTCCGTCCATTCTATCACTTATCCCGAAAACGTTATAGGCGGCATTTCGGGTCAAATTGGTTTCGGGACTGAGTTTCGGGACGGGATTTCTCGGCTGTGACTTTGGTCGCTGTGTGGCGGTTTTCTGGCGGTTCTTGGTGGCGGCTTGGTTGTGAGTCGCGGCGCTAAATGGCGGCTTTCTGGCAGCGCTATTTGGCGCGGTCGCGTTGGAGTTCTCGGTAGATCGTCGCGCGGGAGACGCGCAGCAGTTCGGCGAGCTCGCTCTGGGTGTGAGTGCCGGCGGCGTGGAGGGCGAGTAAGTGCTTGCGCTGGGCTGACGAGAGTTTCGGCTTCTTACCTTTCAGTCTGCCGTTGGCGCGGGCAACGGCCATTCCTTCGCGGGTTCGCATGCGGATGAGGTCGGCTTCGAATTCGGCGACCATGCCGAGGACGTTGAACAGGAGCCGGCCTACCGGGTCGGTGGGGTCGTAGATGCTGCCGCCGAGGCTGAGCGTGACGCCTTTGCGGGTGAGTTCTGCTGCGATGTCGCGTGCGTCCGGTAGGGAGCGGGCGAGCCGGTCGAGTTTGGTGACCACGAGGGTGTCACCGGAGCGCACCGCTGCCAGTGCCGCGCGCAGCCCGGGCCGCTCTCGGTTGGTGCCGGTCAGCCCGTGGTCGACGTGGATGTTCTCGACATCGACGCCGAGCGCCCTGAGCGCGTCGCGTTGCGCGGTGAGGTCTTGTTCGGCGGTGGAGACGCGGCCGTATCCGATCAGCATGAGAACAGTGTTGCAGTTAGCGTCCCATCAGCGGGCATTTCATCGGGCGGGTCTAACGGGCATTGACCTTCGCCCGCACTCCCGCGTGATGACGCGGTTCACACACGCAGGCCCCAGCAGTCGAGGACTGTGCGCTGGTCGACCGCCTATCGGACACGCGATTGCAACTCGTCCGCGTCGTTTGGCGACAGCTGATCATCTTCGTCGTCGCACTGTCGGCCGTGGTCGCCGGGTGGGAGGCGATCGACCGGTTCGTCCATCCGCGCCCGGTGGAGAACGCGTGGTGGCTGATCGCCGCCGGTCTGGTCGGCTTCGCCGGCAACGAGCTTGTCGCAATCTACCGAACCGCGTTGGCCGGAAGATCGGCTCCGCGGCGCTCGTCGCCGACGGTGTGCACGCGCGACTGGATGGCATCACCTCGCTGTCGGTTGTGCTCGGCGCAATCGGCGTCCTTCTCGGGTTTCCGATCGCCGACCCGATCATCGGCCTCCTCATTGCGATCTCGATCCTGATCCTGCTGGGGGGGACCGCGAAGTCCGTCGGGGCGCGCCTGATGGATGCTGTCGACCCGGGTCTGATCGACCGCGTCGAGCGCAGCTTGACGCACACGAAGGGCGTGACCGGTATCCGGAGCGTCAAGCTGCGCTGGGTCGGCCACCGGCTCCTCGGCTCGGCAGTCATCACGACGAACGCCGAAAACCTCCGCGACGCCACGCACGTGGCAGAGCACGCGACCGAACACGTCCGCGGCGAGCTGCGCAACCTCGACGAGTTCGTCGTCACCCCCATCGCCGCCGATCGCTGATCAAACCGTGCGCCTTGAGAGGCGGACTTCCGGCGGATACGCAAGGCCACGACGGGACCACTCACGGCTCCTGGTCAATAGAGTGCCGTCTTGAGCAGGATCACCAGAATGCCGAGTAGAGCGCTGATCAGCGCTGCGGTTATGCAGGCCCACCATGGTCGAGCGCGAAGCCAGAGGACGAGGTAGCCCAGCAGAGCAAGCATGACGACGGCGACCCAGAGTGCGATCGATATGCCGGTGTCGGTCGTCATCACACCGAAGGCCGCGAGCAGCAGGGGAATGGATGGGACGACGGCTGCCTCCAACATGCCGCTGGATTCCTTCAGCGCTTGTCTGATCGAATCTCTTATCCGGTCTCGGAGATGGTCGGCATGCCCGTGGGAACCGAGCGCAGTCGAATAGACGTGAGCGACCCAGAACACGACGACGCTGACGACGGCGAAGATGAGCACTTGCCATGCCGAGCTTGATTCCTTGAGACCGATCGAAGTCGCAGCGACGACGCTCGCATAGACGATCGTGCCGTAGATCGCAGCGGGGGTACCGATGTGCCCCAATAACGTACGGCGTGCGTCGTCGGTCGGCGCGTGCGAGGGTGGGCTCAGTGAGCCCCGACCGGTCATGGTTCACATCATCCGTTTGCCGGTCCGCGGTGGCAAGAGGAGCCGCTGCGCCGACGAAGTGCGACCGATGGGCTCTGAGAGGGGCCTCTCACAGTTGAACTGGGTACGCTGAGCCGAGCAAATGGAGGTAGAGGTGAGTAGAACGCTGCGCGTGGTGCACATCTTCCTACTCGTCCTTGTCGCCGCGGTGATCGCCGGCGTCGGCTTCGGCCACTCTTCCGATGCAGCACACGCAGCCGTGGGCACGTCTTGGTCACAGCCAGTGAGTGTCGGCGACACGGATTCCAATCACAGCGATTCCGAATTCTGCGCGGCGTTGTGCGCCACGGCGGGCGCTGCGACCCCGATTCATGATTCGTTGGTCGTGGTCGAAGTCCGATTCAGGACCGAGCGGCCGACGCCGGCTGCTGTGGCCATTCCGCAACGAGAGTCGCCCGCGCCGCCTTCACTGTTGGGACTGCTGGGCATACTTCGAATCTGATCACCGTCCGTTCCGGGATTTTGCACGCGCACGCCCTGCTCGGCGAGCCGTGTGTTCGACGGTTTGTGAAGGTGAAGATGGACGACTTTTGGACCAATGCTCTGTGGTCTCTGACACCAACGGTGTTGGTGGGACTCGTTTTCTGGTTCGTGCTGCGATCAATATTTCGCGCTGATCGGCGTGAACGTGAAGCGTACGCGCGCGAGGAGAAGCGGCAGCGCGCGCAACGCGTGTCGGCAGCCGGTTCCGCGCAGGCCGGTGAGCAGGATCCGTCGTGACCGGGGCAACGTCGACGCGATCCGCCCCAACGCGAGGTGCGATCGCTGCGCTTGCCGCTCTCGCCATTACAGCGTTGTCTGCTGCGCTGGTGCTGGCATTGCTCACCGTCCAGCCGGATGGGTCGATCTTCAATCCGGGGCCGGCGGTGACGTATGGGTTGCCGGCTGTGAAAGTGGTCGTCGATCTGGCGGCTGCGGCCACGATCGGTGTGCTCGTCGTTGCAGCTTTCTGCGTACCGGTCGGATTACGGTCGTGGAACCGGCTCCTGGACGCGGCGCCCTGGTGTTCCGCCTGCTGGCTGGTCGCCAGCTGCATTGCTGCGGTCATGACCTCGATCAGCTTGACGGGGCCGGTTGAGGCGAACATGCTCGGTCCTAGCCTTGCTCAGTTCTTCACACAGATCGCGGTCGGCCAAGGGTGGTTCGCCACAATCCTGATGACTGCGACGATCAGTGTTGTGGCGTTCGCGGCCCGTGGGCAGGCAGGCGTGGCCGCGGCTGCCATCTTGGCTTTCGCTGCGCTGGTTCCACTCGCGCTCCAGGGGCACGCCGCCGGGGCTGGAAATCACGTCACGGCGACGGTTGCGCTGTGGCTGCACGTCGCGGGAGCGGCGGTGTGGGTTGGTGGTCTGGCCGCGGTGGTCTATGTCGCGACCGTTGATGGGCGCACATTTGTTGCGTTGGTGCGTCGCTATTCAGCGATCGCACTGGCGGGGTTGTGCGCGGTGACCATTTCCGGGTTGGCAGGCGCACTCGTTCGTCTGAGCGATCCAGCACAGCTCCTGACCACGGACTACGGTCGGCTCCTGTCCGTGAAGGTGGTCGCCCTCCTCCTTCTGGTGGCGTTCGGATGGGCGCAACGAACCTACGTGATTCGACGGTTCGGTTCCATGGATGCGCCTGCGCTGCGGCGCCGGCTCGCCTTTGGCTCCCTCGCTCTCTGGGAGCTTGTGGTTATGGGCGTCGCGATGGGGACAGGAGCAACGCTCTCTCGGACAGAGACTCCGGGTGGTCAGATCCTGTTGGCGACGAAGGCTGAGCAGCTCACTGGTGACCGGTTACCGTTGGCACCGGGCATCGCCCGGCTCATGGACGCGTGGGTGTTCGACGCCGCAGCGGTGCTCGTTGTAGTCCTCGGCTTTGGGTCCTACCTCTACGGCGCGATCGCGGCACGTCGAAGCGGCAGCTGGCCCCGATCGCGGATGGTCGCCGCGATCGGGTGTGCCGTGGTCATCGTGTTCGCGTTCTGTTCGCTTCCCGGGGCTTATGCAACGTTCTCGTTTGCGGCGTACACGACTCTGCTTCTGCTCGGTGGTGTGCTTTCGGCAATTCTGGTTGTCGCAGCGCAGCCGATTCGCTTGCTTCAGACGGTCGTGAGACTTCGGGGGGACGGCAGCCTCGGTACGCGCGAATGGACGAGCTGGGTACTAGGAAGTCGAGCGATGGCAGTGCCGCTCCGGACGCCGTGGCTGTCGGCTTGTGCTCTGGTTGTGCTGCTCGGCACCGTGTTTCTATCGCCGTGGCTGGGTTGGGCGGTGCAGGACCCGGTGGGCCGGACCCTCACGACAGTCCTGGTGTTCGGGGTGACGACGCTGTTCGCTGCGTCACTGTTGCGCACGCTCGGCGAAGGACAGCGCCTGTTGGCGCAGGCGGTGGGGATCGCCATGGCGGTGGTCCTGGCAGTGGGCTTGCTCGCGGTCGTGGTCGCTTTCGTCCCCGGAGGTATCCTCCCTGCGTGGTACGGGGTGACCTTGCCCGCGTTGGGCGTGACTCCCGCGCTCGATCAGCTCATCGCGGCCGTGCTGCTCTGGGCGATCGCCGCCATTGCTGTGTTCGTGCTGCTGCTGGTTTTGGGTCAGCGGGTGGTCGAGGCTCGGCCGGAGTCTCCAAGACCGGAGCGAGCCTGAGATGGATGGGCCTGTGTACTTGCCGGAGGAGCCACCGGGCTTGGAGGCCTTCCTAACCTGGGCTCCGCAACCGGTGCCGCTTCTCCCAGTGGTAGGCGTCCTTCTCGCCCTCGCCTATGGGTGGGGCGTTTGGTTGCTAGCGTGCCGGCGTATTGCATGGCCGTGGTGGCGCACCACTCTCTTCGTGACCGGCTGCGGAGTTCTCGTCGCATTGACCGGTACGGGGCTGGAGGGCTACGGCTATCGGATGTTTTCGGTGTTCATGTTTCAGCAGCTCACCCTGATGATGACGATCCCGCCGCTGCTGATTTTGGGGGCGCCGGGCACGCTCCTACTGAAGGCGGCGCCGGCGAGGGGGCGTTGGCGCCTCGTTCGGCGATTGGCTCTCACCGGTCTGAGGTCCCGGCTTGCCCGTCTGCTGTTGCATCCGGGGTTCATGGTCCCGCTGTTCCTGATGGTGTTCTACGGGCTCTATTTCAGCGGCATCGCGTCGACATTGCTGGGATCCGTGGCCGGGCACCTCTCACTCGAGGTGGTGTTCTTGGCCGCGGGCGTCCTCTTCACTCTGCCGCTGATCTCTCCTGACCCATTGCCACATCGCCAATCGCATCTCGGTCGCCTGTTGGACATGTTCATCGAGATGCCCCTTCATGCGTTCTTCGGGGTGATCGCGATGATGGCGACCGTACCGCTGGTGGGCTTCTTCGCCCGGCCGCCGGCGGCGTGGAGCGTTGACGCTGTTGCTGATCAGCGCATCGCTGGCGCGTTGGCGTGGTCCTATGGTGAGCTGCCGTCGCTGATTATCGTGCTGATCCTGTTGTTCGCGTGGGCGTCCGACGACACCCGCCGAGCGGAGGCCGCCGACCGCCGGAAAGATGTGGAAGGCGACGCGGAGCTCGATGCGTACAACGCTTGGCTGTTGCGGCTGAATCGCCGCTGAGCAAGCTATTCCTTGCTGGCGCGTCGCCGGTTGAGTTCGGTGGCGAGCCAGAGTCCGCCGCCGGCGAGGATCAGCACGACGATGATGATCACGACCACCAGCGCGATCGGCGTCCCGGAGGACGAGTTCGCGGCCGTCGGGGGGCTGGTTGGTGAGGCGACAACGGAGGGGGTCGGCGTTGCCGATGACGTCGGCGTCACGGTCGCGGTGGCAGCGGCCGGGATGGGCCCGGCGTAGCTGAAGGTGTAGCTGCCGTCGATCGGATGCCCGTCGGCGGAGACCGTGCGCCAGGACACTGTGTAATCGCCTTGATCGGTCATCAGAACGGCACGGGACAGGGTCCGGTCCTGGATGCGGAGTTCGCCGGTGGTGACCTCGTGGCCGCCCGGACCGACGGCCTGGATGACGATGCCGCCCTGGAGGCCGCTCAGCGGTGCCTCGTTGAAGGTCAGCACGATCTGGTCCAGCTTTTCGGTGACGGTTTGGCCTTGGGCCGGATTGGATTCAGTGAGAGCATCGTGTGCTTCGGCAGGGGGCGCGGTCAGGCAGTTGGCGACCAGAGCGAGCGCGACGACTCCCAGGAGGGCAAGGACCCTCCACAGGAAACGGCTGGGCTCGGCGGCGGCGCTGGGGGCAGTCATCAATGGTCCCTGTGTTACTCGTGTGCGGAATGCTCGTGGCGGCTGTGCTGCGGGGGCTCGAACTGGAAGGTGGAGTGTTCGATACTGACCTCGAAGTGACTTGCAACGCAGTCCTGCAGCTTGTCCAGGAGCTCGGGCAGACGCCCGTTCTCGAAGGTATCGGGTTCCACGATGACGTGTGCGGTGAGGACCGGCAGCCCGGTGGCGATCTGCGTGGCGTGCAGGTCGTGGATGTCGACTACCTCCGGCAGCTCCAGGACGTGATTGCGCACGGAGTCGAGGTCGAGGCCGGGCGGTGTGGATTCCAGCAGCACGCTGGTCGTCTCCCGCAGCAACTTGAACGCACGCGGGAGGATCAGTACTCCGATGAACATTCCGGCCAGCGCGTCAGCGGCACCCCATCCGGTCAGTCCGATCAGGATCGCAGCGACGATGACCGCAACCGAACCGAGCGCGTCGTTCATCACCTCGAGGAAGGCGGCGCGGAGGTTGAAGTTCTCGCTTCGGCTGGAGGCCAGCACGGTCAGCGAGGCGATGTTGCCGACCAAGCCGATGATGCCGAAGACCAGCAGCTCGGTGGAGGGAATCTCCGGCGGCTCGAACAGCCGCCGAATGCCCTCGATCAAGACGAACACGCCGACCCCGAGGAGGACGGCGGCCTGCGCGGTCGCGGCGAGCACCTCAGCCCGCCGGTAGCCCCAAGTGCGCTTGTTCGTAGCCGGTTTGGTGCTCAGGTACGACGCCACCAACGCCATCGCCAGCCCGGCAGTATCGGTAAGCATGTGGCCGGCGTCGACGAGCAACGCCAGGGAGCCGGTGAGGACCGTGCCGACGACCTCGGCAATCAGGATGACGAAAGTGATGCCGAACGCGATCGAGAGGCGAACGCGATGGCGTTTGGCGGCCTCGCCGAAGAGTTCCATCGTGCTGCCATGGTCGTGGCCATCCATGCGACCTCCTTTCGCCATCACCCACTTTACGTCAATACATGCGAATATGTAAATTAGTTAATGTAGTTGAGAACCGTAATCAGAACCGTTCTCGGTACGATGAAGAATCGAGGAGCGAGTCGTGGACGAATTGACGTTGAACATCGAGAGCGCCGGCGAGCTGGCGGAGGTCTTCCATGGCCTGGCATCGCCGACGCGCTTGCGCGTGCTCGCCAGACTTCGGCAGAGTCCATCGAGCGTGACCGTCTTGGCGGAGGAGCTGGAGATCGGACAGGCGACGCTATCGAACCACCTGCGCATCCTCCGCCAGGCAAAGCTCGTCATCGGCGACCGCGACGGACGCTCCATCACCTACCGGCTGTTCGATGACCACGTCGTCGAGTTCTTCGACCAGGCACTGCTGCACCTCGGCCACGCCCAGCCGGGCGGCGACTAGTCGCCGAAGAGATCCCCCAGCCAGCCACCGCGGCGCTTGTTGCCGTAGCCGTTGTGGCCGGAGTTACCGTGGCCGGCGTTTCCGTGGCCGCTCTTGTTGTGATGTCCGGATCGATTCGGGTCCGACCATCCTTGCGGGTCAGCCGGGGCGGCGTATCCAGTCGATGGGCTCTGGGTCAGTGAGCGTTCGATGATCTTGTCGAGCTCGCCCCGATCCAGCCAAACGCCTCGGCAGGCGGGACAGTAGTCGATCTCGATTCCGGAGCGATCGGAGAGCAGGAGTGTCTCGCCGTCAACGGGACATTTCATGGTTCTTACCCTTCTGGTCGGTATGGTTGCCGGAGCGTAGGGGCCTCGTCTGAGAGTCGGCTGATCGCGGACGCGACTCGGATGCGGCAGTCAGGAGCCGTTTGCTACGCTTCCCACCAAAAGCTGGCTGTTATCGAACTGTGACCGTGGAGGTGAGGTGAACGCGCTGAGTGCAAGAGGAATCCGACGCTGGGTCGTCCTCGCCGTCGCAGCGCTCACCGTCGTGTTCGCTCTGCTGCTGGCGCACATGTTCGAAACGGCACACCCGGTCAACGAAACCGCCGGGCCCGCGGCATCCGCCATTGAGGGCAACGCCGCTCCGGCAGCAGCAAAAGCCGCCGCCGCCGCGCTCGCTTCATCAGAGAACGGCGTCCCACACGACCAGGTGCTGGTCCTGGGGTGCGTCCTCGGACTTGCTGCGGCCGCCTTAGCTCTAGCCCTGTTCGTGGGTTTGCTGCGACGAGACGTCCGCCTGACTCTTCTGCGCGTCGTGCGACGCCTGGGCGCGTCATTGCAGCTCGAGCGACCACTCGCGCCTTCTCTGGAATCTCTGGCCATAAGCCGGACCTGACGACACTTTCGCGCACCCACGGTGCCCTCGTCGTTCTTGTCCGTGCCCGCATAGGGCCGAGTCCGGAAACCCTAAATGCTCATCACCCGCCGCGCGCGGCCGGTTCGCCGCGCAACCTTCACCCCCGCCCCCGCTGAACCTCGATCACGTCGTGAGGCTCTCTCCGCTGAACGGAGCGTCCCAAGACGGCGACGCCGCAGCCGGCCGCGCTCCAAGGGTCGGCCTGCCCGCCGTTCCCTGCTACTTCCTCTGGCGGGGGCCGTCTTCGCCGTGACTTTGAGCGTGGCGACCTCGGTTCCAGCCGAAGCTGTACAACCTGACGGCGCCCTCGAAACGGTGGCCGACACCATCGTCGCGGGTGTGCCGCAGGCTATCGGGCAGACCGGCGGCGCAGCCGTTCCGGTGAATCGTGACGCACCCAGCGCGACCTCAGAAGCCGAACTCAAGGCTGCGGCGCGAACGGACCCCGCGGGCACTCTCGTGGGCAACACGCTTGGCCCGATCCAGTGGCCGTTCGCCGGCGATGTCCCGATCAGCGACGGCTATGGGTCGCGCTCCGCGCCCTGCTCCGGGTGCTCCAGCAACCACAAGGGCCTGGACATGACCCCCGGCGGCGGCACCAAGATCGCCGCGATCGCTGACGGCGTGGTCCGTTCCGCCGAAGAGTCCGATGTCGGGTTCGGCGTGAATGTGATCATCGACCACCGGGTCAATGGTGAGCGATTCGCAAGCCTCTACGCGCACATGCAGTTCGGGTCGTTGCAGGTCCGGGCCGGCGACCGCATCGCGGCTGGCCAGATCATCGGACGGGTCGGCACGACGGGCGCCAGCACCGGCAATCACCTCCACCTGGAGATCTGGGCGAACGGCGAGACACCGATCGACCCGTACTCCTGGCTCCGAGCACGAGCGAGATGAGTACCACCATGCCGAAACAGCCACGCCGGAAGCCACAGCCGACCCGCCGGCTTTCCGCGCGATTCTGGGCCAACACCATCGTCATCGCGCTCGCCTTCATCGTCGTGATCGTCATCGTGCTCGTCGGCCGGGCGCAATCGGCATCGAAACAGGACGCAGCGCCCGCCGTAGTGCGAGCCGACAGCCGAATCCTGCAGAAGGCGCCGACGGACAAGGTGACGGTGGTGGAATTCCTCGACTTCGAGTGCGAAGCCTGCGGCGCCGCCTACCCCGTGGTCGAGCAGCTGCGTGAGCAGTACAAGGACCGTGTCACATTCATCGCTCGCTACTTCCCCATCCCGAGTCACAAGAACGCGATGAACGCGGCGATGGCTGCCGAAGCAGCCGGCCGTCAAGGCAAGTTCACCGAGATGTACTCGAAGCTCTTCCAAACTCAGACGCAGTGGGCCGAACGACAGGATGACCAGTCGACTGTTCTGCGATCTGTGGCCGAGTCGCTCGGCCTGGACATGCGCCAGTACGACAAAGACATCGCCGACCCGACACTCCGGATCCGGGTGATGAAGGATCAAACCGACGGTGTCCAGCTGGGTGTGGCGGGTACACCAACGTTCTTCCTGAACGGCGAGAAGCTCACGCTGACCTCCACAGAGCAATTCGCCGCCGAGCTGGAGAAGGCGTGGCGGCGATGATGTTGGGCGACCGCCGGATCCGCCGCCAGATGCAACGGCTGTGGAGGACACCAGAAGCACACGAGACCATCCCGGCAGCCGTGTACCGGGAGCTGATCGAAGCAGCGACCGCGGCCTCCGTCCAGCTCCAGGTCCTCCTCCGCCGCAGGCCCGCAGACTCTGACGTGGAGCTCGAGGCACTCAGCGACGACATCGACACCCTCATTCGGATCATCAAGCGTCATCGACCAACCCGCTGAATCGAGAAGAATCATGTCCACTACTAACCGGCCCGTCCTCATCGCCGCTACAGCGGTCGCATTGGCGGCACCCCTGTTGCTCTCCGGCTGCTCGATCGGGGACACCGTATCCAAGCAAGCGCAGAACGCCGCCTGCCCCTTGGTCACCCCGATCACCGACAAGGTGGCATCCGACATCGATGCCGCCTTGAAGTCCGCGGTGCTCGACCCCGCGGCGGCCCTCGACCAGCTGAAGGCCGCCCGGACGATCCTGGCGCCGATCGCCGATCAACTGCCCGCGGGGAAGCAGCAGACTGCCGTGCAGAACGTGGTCGACACCATCGACAAACTCATCCCCGTCTTGAAAGCGGAATCCACCGGGTCGTCGACGGGCACCAGCTCGGACGTGCTCACCAAGAAGCTCTCCGAACAGATGAAGGCGCTGACCACCCTATGTTGACCGAACAAGCCGTAGAGACGGCGACCACTGGAGACGTCGACCGTCGACGCGTGGCGTTGCGTGCGCTGTCCGCAGGCCTTCTCGCGATTGCTGTAGACCAGGCAGTCAAGGGCATCGCCATCCTTTCACTCCCGTATGGCCAGCCCGTGCCGACGGTGATCCCCAGCCTGGATCTCAATCTGGTCCTGAACGCTGGAGCGGCGTTCGGGCTCGGCGCCCGAGTCGGCCCCCTGTTGGCGGCCGGAATCCTCATCGTCCTGACCGTCCTCACGGCCTGGATCATCCGACGAGTGATTCGTCGGGAGAACCCGACGGTGACAATACTGCTCGCGATCGCCGCCGGTGGCGGCTGGGGCAACATGGTCGACCGCGCGCTCCGAGGAGAGCACGGCGTCCTCAGCGGTGCCGTGGTCGACTACCTCTCCGTCAGCTGGTTCGCCATCTTTAACCTCGCCGACGTCTTCACTGTGGGCGGCATCGCGGCCGCGGTAGTTGCCGCAACTGTCCAAAACCGCCGCGCGCAGGGCGTCGCGGCGGCGACCGTTCACGACACGGTGACCGGCGCATGACCGGGACCCTCTCCGCACTCTCGACGGTGGCACTCTACGTCGCGATGGGCTTCTACACGGCGGCTTTCGTGGTCTTCTCCATCGACCTGGCCAGACGCGGAGCCGAAGCGACAACGACCGTCCCCAGCGCGGTCGCACGACGGATCGCGGCAACACAGCCACCGACGACCGTTGTCATCGGCGAGGAATCCAGCGAGCAGTCGACCAAATCGAAAGGAGCGCCGTCCCGCGCCGCCCGCGGCGTCACACGATGGGCATTCGGTCTGACGATCGCGGGCTTCGCCTTCCATCTCATCGCGACGGTGCTGCGCGGCGTCGCTGCGGCCCGAGTTCCCTGGGCAAACATGTGGGAGTTCTCGATGACCGGCACGTTGGTCATCGTTGGTGTCTTCCTGCTCGCCAACCTCAAGTGGGACATCAAGTACCTTGGCACGTTCATCGTCGGCCTGGTGCTTGTGCTGCAAGGCGTGGCACTGTTGCGGTACTACGTTCCTGTCGTTCCCCTGCAGCCGGCGCTCCAGTCCTACTGGTTGGTCATCCACATCATCGTCGCCGTCCTGGGGACCGCGTTCTTCGCCCTGGGATTCGCGCTATCCGGACTCCAACTGCTGCAGTACCGGCGTGAAGGCCAGGTCAAGGAGTTTCTTCCGCAGCAATTCCGGTTCCTGGCTACCCTGCCAGACTCGGTCGCGCTAGAGAACCTCGCCTATCGGATCAACATCGTCGGCTTCATCGCCTGGACGTTCACGCTCATCGCTGGAGCCATCTGGGCCTCCGCAGCCTGGGGTCGCTACTGGGGTTGGGACACGAAGGAGGTCTGGACGTTCATCATCTGGGTGATCTACGCCGGCTACATCCACGCCCGCGCCACGCGCGGCTGGCGTGGCTCTCGCTCCGCGTGGCTCGCGATCATCGGCTTCGCCGCCGTGCTGTTCAACTTCGGTATCGTCAATGTCTTCTTCAAGGGCCTGCACACCTACTCGGGACTGTAAGTCCAAGCCCCGGAGGGCAACAGTACAGCGATGCATTAATTCAGCATTCGCTGTACATTGGTGGAATGAGCATCGTCATGCCGGCGGCGACCATCACACACACCGCCGCTCTCGCCCGCTTCGGCCACGCGCTGTCCGACCCCACACGAGTGGGTATCCTGCTGGCCCTGCGGGAAGCACCCGCCTATCCATCTGACCTCGCGGACGCCCTGGACGTGAGCCGTCAGGTGATGTCGAATCAGCTGGCCTGTCTGCGCGGCTGCGGCCTGGTCGAGGCCATCCCGGATGGCCGACGCACCTGGTACCGACTTGCCGATGGGCACATCGCCCCTGCACTGGATGAGCTGCTTCGGGTGGTCCTCTACGTTGAACCCGGGTGCTGCGAGGGCGAGGAGTGCAACTGCACATGACGACGGCGACCGCACTCACAGACGCCCGCCGCGGCGTTCTGCGTCGACGAATCCGATGGATCGTATCGATCACAATCGGGTACAACCTCATCGAGGCCGTCGTCGCGATCACCGCCGGAAGCGCCGCATCCTCAGCCGCACTCGTCGGCTTCGGCTTGGACTCAACCATCGAGGTGCTCTCCGCTGTCGCGGTCGCCTGGCAATTCACTCGGAAAGATCCGGAGCGATGGGAGAAGGGCACGCTGCGCGTCATCGCGGTCGCGTTCTTCACGCTCGCGGCCTACGTAACCGTGAGCTCGCTGCTGGCCCTGGTCGGAGCTGTCAATGTAAAACACTCACCGTTTGGGATCATCCTCACCGCGGTCAGTGTCGTGATCATGCCCTTCCTTTCCCTCGCCGAGCGTCGCGCTGGGAAGGAAATCGGTTCTGCGACAGCGGTTGCCGACTCCAAACAGACATTGATCTGTACCTACCTGTCAGCAGCGGTGCTGATCGGGCTTGTTCTGAACAGCGCCTTCGGCTGGTGGTGGGCAGACCCGATCGCGGGCCTCGTCATCGCGGTTTTCGCACTGCGTGAAGGGCTGGAGGCTTGGAAAGGCGATGCCTGCGCGACATCTGTTGGAATGGTGCTAGAGGACGGGAGCGACCACGATCAGTAGGTGATGCGCAACGCTTCGCCCTCCTGGCTCAGCCGCGCGATACGCCCACGCAAATGGCACGCCTCATGAATGCACGCCAACAGGCCCTCCATCCACGCACGCCTCGACCGCATCTGCCCCGCACGGTCGGAGATGTCGTACCCGCCCGCTGAAGGATCCGCTTACGTACCAGCGATGCCGCCACGCAGCGATAACAGAACACCGCCACACAGCGACCAAAGTCACAGACGAGAGCGATCGCCTCAGCGTCCCAGAAACGATCGCTTTCGGTGTCAGCGCGGTCGGATTCAGGCTCTGCGCCAAGGCTGCCCTACTCTAGGAGCTTTCGCTTGCCCTGCTCGTACTCCGCATCAGTAAGAACTCCTTCGTCGTGAAGAGCGGCCAGCTGGCGGAGCTGTCGAGCAAATCGCGGCGGCATGTGGCGCACGGTTTGGCGGGCGGCCCATTGGTGACGCCGCCACGACGTCCGCATTCGAGAAGCGAGATACCCGCCAACGAGGCAGATTCCCACTACAGCCAGAAGGATCCCTCCGCACATCCACAGCCTCGCGTCTGCAGCGGCTGAAGCAGCGGCCGGGTCAAATTGAGAAGCACGGACCTCTGCAATGCCTGCGCGATCGGCCTGAATCAGAAAAATGATCGTTCCGGAGATCGCGGCAGCCGCCCCAACCATCCACAGCAGTGCACCGTGTGATCCGCGCTCGGTGTGGGCTTCACTCAGCTCGGATGTGAGAACTTTCGCGCTCATGCGTCGAGGGTAGTCCTGTGGGTGGCGAGGTGGCACGCCTCTGGGCGATTATCGAATGGCGTCGGCGGGGTCAATTCGCGCGGCGCGTACGGCGGGAAGGAAGGCCGCGAGAGCCCCACAGACGGCGCCGGCTACCGGCGCGATCGCGATCGTCTCCCAAGGCGCGATCGCGGTCCATCCGCGCGCGGCGGCGACTGCGACGGAAATTGCTAATCCGCCTGCGATTCCGGCAAGTGCGCCAGCGAGGCCGATAACGACGCCTTCCCAGAGAAAGATTGCCGCTACGCCGCGTTGTCCCAGTCCCACGGCCCGGGCTAGCGCAAGTTCTTGCGTGCGTGCTTGAACTGAGATGAACATCGCTGAGGCGCCGCTAAGTATGGCGAGGGCCAGAAGCGCGATCGCCAACGAGGCGAGTAACCCGTTGAGGTCGGTCTGCACTCCTACCCGCAAGTTCCGTAGCTCGGCAGCGGTCTCGACTGAGATATCTGCGGGGGATGCCGGGGAGAGAGCGAGCGGTATCGCGCTGGCTAAGGGTCCGGCAAAGCCAGGATCAGTTCGGACCACGATTTGTCGAGAACCGGCCGAAAAAGGCGGTAACGGTACGACAACACTCGTCAAGAGGTTCGGTTCCCGAGGCGCAGCAGTGATAGTGCCCACGACTGTATACGGTTCGCCGTTGACCCAGACCTCAGCTCCAATTCCGCCCCTGTCGGACAGGCCGAGCTGTGCGCCCGCGTCCGCACCAACGAGCGCCACGTGTTCCTTGGTCGATGAGAAGAGCCTGCTCAGGCTCTGGGGGGACGTTCCGATATCCAGCACCCCGAAGAGTCCACTATCAACGGCCACGGTGCTCCCTTGAAAGGGCGAGTTACCGCTGGCCGAAGTGAATGCGAACCGGCTTGTCCGTGCGGTGTTGGCGTCGAGGGGTGCCACCTGCCCGACCTCTCGGACATGTGGGAGCTCCCCGAGTCGGTCTAGCCAGGCGGCGGCCTCCTCGTCTGATGTACCCGCCGGTACGTTCACCCGAACCTCGTCCCGAGCTGCGGCCGTTAGCCGTCCGGCGATCTGCTGCGAGGCAGTCGCGCCGATGCCGGCCGCGCCGATGAGTCCCGCGAATGCGAGAGCGAAGGCCGCAATCAGAGCGACAGAACGCAGCGGTCGAGACGTCACGTTGTTGATCGCCCGAGTGAGGCGATCCGATGCCCGTCGTGACCGTGTGCCACGACGCTCCTTTGAGGGAGTCACTGCCAGCGACGGCCGTTCCTGTCCGTCAAGTTTCGAGCCAACAGAATTTTCTGCCCCCGTGATCTCTAGAACACCGTCAGCCATCCGGACCGTTCGGTCGGCGTAGGCGGCAATCCTCGGATCATGGGTGACGAGGATGACCGTTGCTCCCTGTCGATTGAGCTCGAGCAGGGCCTCCATCACTTGATCGCCGGTCTCGCTGTCCAGGTTTCCGGTGGGCTCGTCCGCGACGATGATCGAAGGATTCGTTGTAAGGGCCCGCGCGATGGCAAGTCTTTGACGTTCCCCACCGGAGAGTGACCGTGCCAGTGCAGCGGCCTTTTGATCAAGGCCCACGGCTTCTAACGCTCGCGAGACCTTTTCGGATTGCTCGCGGAGCGGTGCTCCTTGAATTGCGAGGGCCAGCGTCGCGTTTCGTTCGGTGCTTTCGTATGGGTTGGCGTAGGAGGACTGGAAGATAAATCCGTAGGTTGTGCTGCGCAGGTGATCGATCTGTGTTGCGCTCAGACCGCGAACGTCAATGTCGCCGAGGTGGTAGCTCCCCTCCCAGCGTGAGTCGAGCAATCCGATGATGTTGAGGAGTGTCGACTTTCCCGATCCGGATCGCCCCACGATCGCGAGGAATTCGCCCGGTTCGACGACCAAGGACGCCTCTCGGACAGCGAACCACTGCTGCGACTCTCCGTAACGGCGCTGGATATGGTTGAGCGTGAGCCGTGGCGGTGAAACGGTCATTGGGACACCAATATCTCGTCCCCGACTGCGAGGCCCTCAGCTTTGATGGCCGTCCACCCGTCCGCATTTCGTACCACGACGATTGGAGTGCGCGCAGGAGTATCCGATTTGCTGCGCTTGATCACGTAGTCACCGCCAGAGTCCGACCGGATGGCGATTGTAGGCACTGCCATGTCGGGTTTTGACTCGGTGCCGAAGAGGACTGCGACGGCGTCGCCTGCCGTCAGGTTTCCGCCGGCATCAAGGTTGATTTGGATGTCGCGGCCGGGTGGCCGTCCGCCGCTGGTGGGGCTCGACTGGAAGTCACTGATCTTGGCCACGGCGCCGGTGCCCTTTTTCCCGCCAGAGCCGGTGATTGTCACCTTGTCGTTCAGTTTGATTTGTTCGGCCTCGCTGACACTGGCTCGCACACTGACGTAGGGGGATCCCATTCCCAGCACAGCGAAGGGGTGATCGTTGTCCACGGAAGTGCCGGCCGGAGCGACAGAGACCAAGGAGAGGGCGCCGAGCGAGGTTGGAACGGTGTAGAACTCTGCGGTGGTGATCGTCGTGGAGTATCGACCACCAGGTGGCTCGACATTTGCGGCTGAGTAGGCGGAGCGCACTGCACTGAGGGTGGCGCTATCGACCTTCCCCGTTTGCGGGACTCCAAGCGCCTTTTGCAAGCTGGCGACGTCACTGCCAGTATCTCCAGCGACCAGGTTCCGGAAGAGCGGTATATCCACGCTGTACAGAAACACGGGTCTGTTCGAGACAGTACCAAGAAGCTGTCCGTTGGTAAGTGGGCCGGGGTTAGCCGAAACAGAAGTGACAACGATGCGCTCTGCGCCCGCCGGTGGGCCAACCGTCACCGGCTGTTCCTGTGTCCCCGAGACCTCGCCTTGGATGCGGATGTCGGCGGTCACGGTCCTGGATTCAACCGGGGCGTATACGGGCACATTCGTCCCGCGAGCGTCAAGCACAGCCGAGTCCGGCGAACGCACCCATATACCCAGAAGGAATGCCGCACCCGCGATAAGGACCGTGATTAAGACAAATGCGAGTGCGCGGAAGGGATGATCCAAACGACGCAGCCGCCGCGGCTCACCCGCCAACGGTCGTGACCAATTTCTGTGCTTGGGCGACCACCTTCTTGACCTTGTCGCGGTAGGCCGTCAATTCGCCCTCGTGATCATCGATGTACCCTGCCTGCTTGGTCGCTTCCCAGTCCGCCAGCGTCTGGACGGAATTGAGTGATTCTTTGCACCGTACGTCGATTGCAGCGACCTCGAGCTGCTCTTCTCCAGCGGAAGGGAATTGAGGCACCAGAACCCGGGCATCCTTGTTGGCCGCCAGGCCCCCGTCCTGTATGCAGCTGAGCCACTTCTCCCGGACCGACTTAAACTCGTCGCTGGCAAGAAGAGCCTCGAACGATTCATTCATCCCGCGATCTACCACCGACTGATCCGGCGACGTGTTTACCCCCATCACGGGTAGCTGCTTGGTTGATTTGAAGCACGCCCGATAGTCCTGCCACCAATCGGGACCGAGCGCATCCTCCTGGGCTTGAACATCTTTCGACTGACTCGACTCGGGTAGCTCGTACCCATTGGCCTCAGCGTCGGCCGGCGCCCATAACCCATACCGACGATCCGGTAGAGGCGCGAGCGCCGACCAATCCTGAGACGCGCGGGGGAAAGTCAGCCCCTTGTTGGCCATGCACTTTTCGATCGCAATCGAGTTCGCATGGTTGACCGTCTGAACCTCACCCCAACTCATCGCATATGACTCAAGCGGCAACAGAATCTGTGCCGTCGCCGGATTGAGCTGCGCGCGCACGTTGGCGTGCGCTTGCGACGGCCCGGACGAACACCCGGTCAATGCAACGACGAAGATGAGCGCTGCTGCTGAAGTCGTCGCTGTCAGCCGCCCACCCGCCATCAGTAGAAGTAGAGGGAGTCGAACGAGTCGTTACGCCAGTCAGGCCAATTGAAGAAGCCCGCGGCTCCTCCGGGCTGCTGGAACAATGAACCCGAGTAACCGGGGTCGCTGAACCAGCCGATATAGGCAGTTCGGTTGTTGGCGACGGAGGAGATGACGTCGTGGAACCCCGCAAGCGACGACTGGCTGCTGGTCCACGATCCGAAGGCTCCGGCATAGCTGGAGTCAGTCCAGGCGCACGCGCGGTTACTGCCGCACTGAGTGATGGATGCCTGTGCCGGTGCGCTGAATCCAATGACAGAAGCAGCGACAAGAGCTGCAGCACCTGCAACCCCAATGATTGAACGCTTTTTCACGATATCTCCCCAATCCTCAGTGAACGTGAAGCTGAGCCGGAGTCTAGAACGCCCTGTCTAGGGGACGCAAGTACCAAGCGCGAGAGCTCCACGAGCATCCGAGAACATCAAAGCTGGTGCCATCTCGGGCGGCACCAGCCTGGTCGTCGGGCACCGCTATGGCCCGCCGGGTCGCTTGCGCTAACGATCGTTTCTGAACCTGCCCCCTGTCCCAATGTCGGGACGATGGTGTAGTGTCCCAAGCATGGGACAGCAAGACGGCGGATACCTCGATTGGCTCAGATGGCATGACTCGCTCACCACTGAGGAGCGGATCGCCCGCGGGCCTTTTCAGTCCGCGTTCGCAGTAGGCCGTGGCGAGCACGGTAAAGGCGCAATCGACCGCGCGCGCCGGCAGGCGTCCATCGCATCCCACGTGCTCGACCAGGTGGAGGAGCAAGCGGTGTTCGCCCTCCTCGTCGACGGCCACAGCGTCCGCGACGTCGCCGCGAGCACCGGGCTCAGCAAGAGCGAGGTGGGACGCATCGCCAAGCGTTTTGAACGGGACGGTGACACCTTGGTGTCGCACGCGACGTTAGCGCCCCTGGGAGCCGCAGACGATGTGCGCGACGGCATCCGCGCCGCGTGGGGTCACCGCTGATGCGGGGGTACACAGCGGTCCCGGACCCGTGGCCCATGCCCACCCTGCCGCAGTGGGCGGCCAACATCGTGGACAACGCCGTGCTGTTCATCGTCGGCGTGGTGATCGTCGCCGGCATCGGTGTCGTTGTGTGGATGGTCCTGAGCGATCGCGCTGAGCGTCGGCGCCCAGATGGAGGGCTGCATGCGTTTCGACCGTTCCACGCTGGGCGACGAGCTGCCCGGCAGGGTGCACCGGTGGTCGCTCCGGCAGAGCTGAGCGACCAGGACGCACCCGCCTGGGTGGCCGGCTACCATGTCGGCCGCATGGAACCGGTCGCGTCCCGGAAGTAGGCCGCCCGGTAATGCGGGAGGGCTCGTCAGCTCTGGGTATGAGAGTGTCGATGGCATGAGCGATGAACCAGAAGCGAACCCTCACCTTCGGGATGCGTTGCTGATCGCCAGGCAGCAGTGGCAGCTCAACGAGATACGCGAGCTGGTGCGCGCCTTCGCGCGAAATGGGACGTCGACGGCTCCGCCGGAGGCGTACGCCTATCTCGAACTCATGGTGGATGCGATCGTGGACGATCCGGAACAGGTAATGGCGCTCAACGCGGACGTGAGTCGGCTACTCAACGACGGGGGTACGACCTTCGATCCAGACGGTCGCCAGGCCGGCTGAGCTTCACGGCCTCGGCGTCCCGCTGCGTGGGTCGAGGCCAGCCTTCCATCGCTCGCGCTGTTCCTCCGGGGTCACGATCTGCCCGTGCGGGTCGGTGATGGGGACGAGGAACTTCGGCGTGCCTAGCTCGCCTTCGGCGGCGGCCTGTGCCTCAGCGAGGCTTTCGTAGTAGCCCAATGGCCACCGGTCAGCACGTTTCAGGACCCAATGGTCGACGCGGTACATCATCAGCGTTTCGCGGGTGATCTTGTTCACGGCCGGCCCGTGGTGGATTAAGAAGCGCGGTTGGATCGCGTCGTCGAGCACCAGCCAGTCGCTCTCCCCCACCCGAATCGTTCGCACGAATCCATTCGAACATACTTTCGAATCTCTGGTCTAATGGGGGCATGAGCACGAACCGCCGATATCCCGAAATGGGGATCGGCCGCGGCGTGGAGGAGATTCTGATCCGAGCCCAGCCGGTGAGTCTGACCGATGCGGAGCTCGACGTCGAGCACCACCCGATTCACCGGCCGGCGGAGCCGCGGCCGGTGCGGGCGTGGGTGCGTTTCCCGGAGACGGTGATCCGCCCAGAGTGCGAGGCGATCGCCTGGACGGATCGCGCCGTTCAGGTCCGTTGGACGTCGGTCAACGGCATCGTGCGTACGGCATGGGTGTGGCGGGGCGCGATCGAGGATGGTTGGGACCGGCCGCCGATTCCCCCGCGGCGATAGGAGTCCCTTGTCAGGCTCGGTCGCCAGCCGACCGCTCCGTAGCCTGTTGTTCCAGCCGCTCCCGGGCTTCGGTGATCAGCCGGCCGAGCGCGAACAGGGAGGGGATGGCCTCCGGGTTGCCAAGGCCGGAGTCGTCGACGAGCGTGACTTCGAGAGGGTTCTCATCCTCTGAACGGTTGTTGACCGCGGCGCGGATCGTGATGGCATCGATGTCGGCGTGGAGGACGTCTTCACCAGAAATTCCTCCTGTCATGACCACTGTGCCGTCGCCGCGCCGTTCGAACGTGCCCGCGGAAGTCGCGGTGGGAGGCATGTACCAGAGCAGATCGGCCGCGAATCCGGAGTCCGCCGGCAAGCCCATCTTGGCCAGGAAGAGCCGGGTGTACGTCGGGGCGAGCTTGCTCGTCTCCTGCGCCAACCATTCGGAGCGGAGTTCTTCTTGCTCGGCCGCTTCCTGTGCGCGCTTGGCCTCAATCTCGGCCAGCTCAGAGCGGTACTTGGAAAGGGCGGCCTCTGCCAGTCGGGAGTTCGTCATGCGGTGCCGCCGTTCGTCCGTGCGCGACCGGTGTACGTGAGGCCGGCACGGCGCAGGGCGTCGGCCGGCGTGCCGTCGCTGTAGTCGGGGGCCTCCCCCGTCATCGGCAGCGGCGCATTCGCGCGGGCGTACTCGTGCACCTGGTCGCTGAGTGCGTCCCAGGTTGGGATCTCACCCACCGGAGTGGTGACCAGCTCGACGCCGCACGTGATCCCTTGTTCGGTGAGGTATTGGCGGGCTGCCGTGAGGTACGCCTCGGCGTACGCGGCCAGGTCGCGCGCGAACAGCGCTTCGACGTCCTCGACGAGCTGCTGCGCGGCCGCGGCCCGCTCCTCGGTCATCCCCTCGGTGAACGTGGCTTCTGCGGCCGCGTCGCGTTCGTCGTCGTACAGGTCGCCCAGACCGAAGTCGTAGAACACATCCTCCGCGTCGAACGGCAGCCGCACCGGCTCGGTGCGGTAGCGCAGCAGCTCGGCGTCGTCGTCGCCGGCGGTGCTGTGGACGATCTGGCGCACGTAGTCGGCTTCCCATGATCCGGGCCGGCCGGCCAACAGCTCCTCAACGCCGCCCAGGTTGGCGGCAACGGCCGTGAGGACGTAGGTGGCGATTTCTCCGAAATCGACGGGCTCGACGGTGGCCTGCTCGGTGCCGGCGCCGCGCACGCGCGTCTGACGCGCCGCCGCGGTGAGTGCGGCGATCGCGTCGGCTACCGGGTTGGGCTCGGCAGGCTCGACCGCCTGCAGTGTGGTGGTCATCGTGTGGTCCTTCCGGATCGATACTCGAGGACGGTCTACAGGTTGGCCGCAGCGGCCCCCTGGGGCAGCTCACGGGCTCCCACGGGCGGGAACGGCTGCCCGTTGTTGTACTTGGCTTCCAGGCGCTCGACCTCGGCCATGACGGCCTTGTGGATGAACTGCGAGAGGTTGCGGCTGCCCTCAGTGGTCATCGTGTAGAGGATCGCGCCGCGCACGCGGTCGGTGTCGGCGGGGTCTTGGTAGAACGACACCTTCGCCCGTGACTTCGGCTCGCGTGGCGCGGGCTTCGTCGCGGCGCGCTCGGCAGCCTGGAGCTGGCGGGTCTGCTCTACCTGGTCGGCGTCCTCGTGCTGTTCTTGCGTCCACCGGGTGGCGTCGACGGCAGTCGGCGCGGCCGCGGGTGGCGGCGTGATGGGGCTCGATCCGGCGAGGCTGGATTTGCGTGGTGCTGGTCGGTTCATGATGCGGCTCCTTCGATCGCAGTCAGGTGGTCGGCGTAGATGGCTCCGAGTTCTGTCGCTTCGGAGCCGCCCCACTCGTCGAGGCCGCGTGCGGCCTCGGCCGCGTCGGAGATGACGACGCGCTTGGGGACGACGGGTGAGAGCATCCGCAGCCCTCGGGCCGTGATGGCTTGTCCCAGCTCGTCCAGCCATGTGCGGCCGCTGACGGTCTTTTCCTCGTGCTTGTTGACGATGACGCCCGCGACGCTCAGTCCGGGGTTGTAGTAGGCCCTGACGTTCTCGATCGTGTCGAGGAGCTGGCCGAGCCCGTTGGCGCTGAACAGCTTGGATTCGGTGACAACCACAACGGCATCGGCGGCCGTCAGGCCGTTGATGGTGAGCTGGTCGAGGCTGGGTGCGCAGTCGATCAGGATCAGGTCGTAGTCGTCGACGACGCTGGCCAGGGCCTCGCGCAGGCGGCCTTCTCGGCCGGCTCCGGCGATCACGAGTTCGTCGCGCACGTAGCCGAGCGTGACGCCACTGGTGGGCACGACGTCGAGGCCGGGCCAGACGCCGGGAACGATGACGTCGCGGATGGTCTCAGGTGCGCGCGAGCTGAGCGCGTCGGCAAGGCCGGCCTGGTCCTCCCCTACATCCTCGGCCGCGGCGATCGTCGTCAGGTTGCCTTGTGGGTCGTTGTCGACGGCGAGCACGCGCCGGCCTGCACGCACCGCGGCGCGCGCCAGGTGAAACGTGGTCGTGGACTTGCCGACGCCGCCCTTCTGGTTGCAGAGGGCGAAGATTCGAGCGGTCACGTTGGTTACCTCCAATGGGTCTAATAGTACTGTTACCGTCACGTCATGCTGCTGCGTTGTGTGCGCGTGGCGTGACAGGGCCGGGGAGCTGTCGGGCAGCTCCCCGGCCCTGCTTCGACTCAGAACGGGGTGTCGTCGTTGGTGTCGGCGGCGGCCGTCGCGCGCTGGACGGTGACGCTCTGTCCGCGCAGGCTCACACCGATTTCGTCGGCGCGGACCTCGTGCTGAAGCCGGGTTCCCTGCTCGCCCTTGTACTCGGTGATGCGGTAGCCGCCGGAGAAGGTAACGCGGATGTTTCCGCCTGCCTCGGCCGCGTCCACGAGGTTCTGCGCCTGGTTGCCGCTCACGGCGACGTCGTAGGCCGTGGCCGGACCGTCGCTGTAGGAGCCATCCGACTGACGGATGCGGTCGCTGACGATGACGCGGGCGTAGGTGTACGGGCCGTGCTCCCCCTCCCGGAGCGTGGGCGTCTCGGCCAGGTTTCCAGTGCGAGTGATGTAGCTCATTTCGATTCCTCCCAGAATGATGGTGCCTCTAACAGTACTGTTGGGGTTTATAGAGTTGCAATGACCTAGTAGCGCTCGACCTCCATCTCTCGGCCGTCCATCTGGGGCGGGTACAGCACCCACTCGATGCCGCTGACCGGGTTGGGGTTCTCGACGCGGACGCCGCGCACGGGCGAGCCGAACTCGATCGGCCCCAGCTCGTCGGTGACGCGCAGCGGCGTGCGGTAGATGCGGCCGCCGTGGCTGAGGATGCGGTCCCCGATCCGCAGGTCTGCGAGTCGAGTGACGATGATCTTGGACATGGCTTCTCCTATGGAGTGATCTAACGGTAATAGTACTGTTAGGGTCGTTGGGGCTGTTTTATGTTCCTGCTGGTTCGTGCCGGTGGATGTCGACTGGGCTACTTATGGCCCTTCGTTCACCTCTAATAGTACTATTACCGGCGTTGGGGGTCAAGTCACTGGCAGCTGTCACATTGCAGGGCTTCCATCGGGTCGATGGGCACCACGTACTCGGCCGCAGGGGAGCGGTAGTGGGCATCGCCTTCGTCGTCGCCCGCGGCGTGCGCCTCGATCCACATGTCCGCGCTGGCTGGCTCCCCGATCGCTCGAAGCATCCCCGCCAGGGCCTCGACCTCGCCGCAGCTCAGGGTCGGCCCCAGGTCGCCTGCCATGTCTCCGGCGGAGAACACCGCCGCGAATCGAGTGACGTCGCTGGTGTTGGTAATGAGTGTGCTCATCGCTTCTCTCCCTCTCCCTCTCCCTCATGTTGTTTTGCCGGGAAGGCACGTAGTGCCGTTCAGGGAGAGCGGTTGGAGTGCAACCCGCAGGGCGGCGGGGGAGAGAATTTCCGCGCGAAATAAGGGAGCTTGCGACCGCGTGCGGAAAATCTCGGCGGAGCTGGCTCCCGCAGGGAGCTTGCGCGGAGGCCGCCGACCGTAGAATGCCGCAGGCTTCCCGGCAAAAGACAGGGGCCGAAGGCCGTACAGTCGGCCGGCTCCGTCCGGCCGTCCGTTGTCGGCGCCGGCTCCGTCCGGCGCCGACCGCTCTGGACGGTGTTCAGTCGAAGCCGGGGCCGAAATTGTCGGTCCAGCATTGCGGATGAATGCCGGTTCGGATCAGCTCGCGTTCCGCGGCCGGCCTCGCGGGGGCGGCGTCCTGAATCAGCGCGCCCGCGCGCAGCGCGGCGGCTTCCGCGGCCGTGAGCTCGACGACGCTCGACCGGTGACAAAACATGCATGCGGGTGTGGTGTGCGTCTCGGTGGTCATGAGTCCTCCAATAGTGGTGTTGGGGTTAGTCGGCGGCGAGGTCGTAGCCGCCGAGCGGAGAGCGGCCGGGGACGTGGCGGCGTCCGTGCTCGCCGCGCTCGGTGAGGATCGGGACGCCGGGCCGCTGCCAGGCGGCCGGATAGGTGGCGGTGACCCATGCGGCGACGGCCGCGATCCGCTGCTTGTTCTCGAACCGGGCGAGCTTGCGGGGGAGGATCGGCAGCTCGCGCCATCCGGGGAGGGCGTGGTCGTGCCACGCCTCGACGGCGGCGCTCTCGTTGTCGGTGATGACGTGCCAGGCGCAGCGCGGGCAGTTGGCCTGATACCGGCCGCCGCCGGGCAGCGGGGCGGCGCTGTGGTCGTGGTCAACCTCACGGCACCAGGCGTCCGCGGTGAACATGTGCAGCTCGTGACCCTCGGTGACGGTCGGGCCGTCCAAGTAGTAGGCGCGGTGCCACATGTGGCTGCGGGGGATGCAGCCGAAGTGCCCGTGCTCGGCGCAATAGCGCTCGAACGCGGCGACCAGGGCGGCGGGTTCGTAGTAGTCCGCCGTGTAGCTGAGGGGCGCGCCATCCCAGGGGGTGGCGGCGACCGCCTCGCGCTCGAATTCGGCCAGGTCGAACAGGGTGGGCTCACCGGTCATTGCAGTTACCTCCAACAGTACTATTAGGGTCAGGCGGTGGCGAGCTCGGCCGCGGGCTCGGTGAGCGCGTCCGCGAGGGTGTGCGCGGCGCGCAGGACGTTGGCCGCGGTGGCCTTGATGGTGTCGGAGTCGCAGTTGCTCCACCCGGCGACGTAGCCGACGCTGTAGGCGCTGGTGTCCAGTCCGAGAATGCCGGCGACGACGTAGGCGACGCTCTCGGCTTCGGTTTCCTTCACGCCGCGGTGCTCGATGTACTCGGCCTGATCCTCCTCAGCGTGCAGGATCGCGTGCGCGGCCTCGTGCAGGGCCGTCTTGGCTGCCTGGGCGGGAAACAGGTTCGCGTCGATGACGATGCGTCGGGCCTCGGGGTCGGTGTAGCCGTTGGCAGCTCCCGCGATGGGCTCGCACTCGACGGTCCAGCCGGTGCCGGTGAGGTAGTCGGCGGTGGCCTCGAAGATGCCGCGGGCGTCGTCTCCGGTGAGCGGTCGCGCGATGTCGGCCGGGTCGCCGGCTTCCTCGTCGATGAGGTCGGTCTGTCCCATGTCGAACACGGAGACGGGGAAGAACCGCACGCGGCGCTGTTCTTCTTCCTCGCCGGTTCGTTCGTTCTCGACCGTCTCGCGAATCTCGCGGCCGCCAAAGATGCGGATACCGCGCTCGCCCTTGCGCACTTGGCGGTTGAGCTTCTGCCAGGTCCTGTATCCGGCGACGTGGGTCGCCTCGGGCCGCTGGGCGAAGATCAGCAGCAGGTTTCCCAGGAAGGCTGGGGAATTGCATCTGATGCAGGATTCAGGGATTCGAGACCGGCCGAGGCTGCGTCGCCTCGGGCCCTGTGGTCGCTGCGTAGAAACGCCACATGAGGTGCTGCGGTGCGGAAACGAGGAGCGAACCTCACCCCGGATCGTGCATCTGATGAATGATATCATCATCGGGTGTCGGTGCGAGGTGCGGATGGTCCCGAGGAGGAGCGGTCGGTGCGCGTTGCTCAAGGCAGCCCAGCGGCGCGGCTGCTCACACCGGGCGTGGCGCTGTTCGCCGCCGAGGAGACCGTGCTCGCGGCGATGCTGGAGGGCTGGGAGCTGCAGCAGCGGTCCCGAATGCTGTCGGGGTTGACGATCGAGCGTCGGCTGTTGACGGTTCGCCGGTTCGCGTCGTTCACGAACGACTACCCGTGGCACTGGACGCCGGGCGATGTCGAGGCGTGGACGGCGGAGATGGTCTCGGCGGGGATGGCGCACTCGACGGTGCGGAACTACCAGATGGCGGTGTCGCTGTTCTGCGGCTACCTCTCCGATCCCCGTTATCAGTGGCACGAGGTCTGCGAACGGCACTTCGGAGACGTGCCGGTGCAGGTGTTCCACGAGTGGAACACGGTGATCCATCGCAGCGACTACGAGGGGCGGCCGGGCAACCGGCCGCTGTCGCGCGACGAGCTCCAAGCGTTCTTCGACTATTGCGACCAGCGCGTCTCCCAGGTGCAGTCGACGGGCCGCAAGGGCTGGCTGGCGGCGTTCCGCGACGCGACACTGTTCAAGACGATCTACGCCTGGGGTCTGCGCCGGCGGGAAGCCTCCAAGTTGGAGACGGTTGACTGGTCGGGCAACGCTGCGGCTATCGGGTTCGGCCGATACGGGGCGCTGGCCGTCCGCTACGGCAAAGCACTGCGCGGCAGCCCGCCCAGGCGTCGCACCGTTCTGACCACGATGGGGTGGGCGGCCGAGGCCGTCGCGGAGTGGACGGAGGAGCTTCGCCCGCTCTACGACGCGACAGGCACGGCGTTGTGGCCGACTGAGCGGCGCGCCCGCGTCAGCGCGGATGCGATCTCGCGACGGTTCGCCGAGTACCGGGACGCGATCGGTCTGGACCGGAACCTCGGCCCGCACTGCCTGCGCCACTCGTATGCGACGCATCTGCTCGAAGACGGCTTCGACCACTTGTTCGTGCAGCAGCAGCTCGGCCATTCCTGGGGCTCGACGACCGCGATCTACACGACCGTCGGCGCCGACTACAAGAACAAGGCGCTGCGCCGAGCCCTCGACCGCGCCTTCCAGCCCGAGACCGAGTGAGACCCCGAGGAGGAACACGATGGCACGCACACCCCAGCCCCGCCTGGGATACCGATGGCACCTGCGACGGCTGATGGCCGCCCAGGAGATGTTCGCCACCACGACACTGGTTCCGCTGCTCGCCGAGCGCGGCATCGTCCTGTCTGAAGCGCAGGTATATCGGCTCGTCACCGGCACCCCCGAGCGGTTGAGCCTGCGCACTCTGACCGCGCTCTGCGACATCCTCGGCTGCACCCCGAACGACCTCATCGAGCCCGTCGCCGAGACCGCAGCCGTCAAAGCTACCGGCACCACCGGGAAACCCACTGCCGTCTCGGCCACGGCGAAGACCCGCACCCCGCGGCGCGCGGATATCACCCGCAGCAAGTGACGGGACAAACCTGTCAGCTCTGCGACCGCGCCGCGATGCCCGGCCGTGGGCTCTGCTCGCGTTGCAGCAAGGGCGTCGGTCGAGTGCGCGGCGACTGCTCCCGCTGCGAGAAACCGGATCGGCTGCTCGACTTCGAGGGCCGCTGCCGATGGTGTCGTGAACGAGCCAGGAAACACTGCCAGGACTGCAGCCGCAGTGACGTCCTCCTCGTCGGCATCGACGGGAACCGTGTCTGCAATCCCTGCGCGCTGCGGCGGCACCTTGACCGCGTGCTCACCGGAGACGGCGTGCTCGCCCCGCTGCACGCGTCGGTCCTCGCCGCGGAACCCCTCACGACCCGCCGCTGGCTGACCCGCACCCGCGACCTGCTGCGCGACCTCGACACCGGCCGCATCCCGCTCAGCCACGACACCCTCGACCGGTTCCCGCAACGCCGAGCAGCCGAGCATCTGCGCGCGCTGCTGATCGCCGCTGGGCTCCTCGAGCCGGACCCTCATCGAAGCCTGCGCCGCCTCGAAGCCCGCGTCCTGGATCTGACCGCACCGCTGGATCACGAGCACCGGCAGCTCGCGACGCGCTGGCTCAACTGGAAAGTCCTGCCACGGCTGCGGACTCTGGACGAGCAACAGCGCGTCGACATCAGCGCGCGCAACGCTACCCGCCAGATCGAACAGGTCGTCGCCTTCCTCGCTGGACTGCAAGACGTCGACCGGCATCTGGACGAGGCAACCCAGCACGATATCGATTCGTGGTTCGCGGGCCCCGGCGCCATCCGACACGTCGTCCGCCCGTTCCTCACCTGGGCACGCCAGAACCGTCAGCTGCCCCGAGAGATCGAGCTCCCGCCCACCTACGTCGGACAGCCCGTCACCCCGATGGACACCGAACAGCGTTGGCAGATCGCCCGGCGACTGATCACCGACGACACCCTCGATCCCGCCGACCGGATCGCCGCCGCGCTCATCGTGCTCTACGCGCAACCGGTGAACCGGGTCGTTGCGCTCACGACCGACGACGTGACCGTCACCGAGACCGGCACGAACCTCGCCCTCGGCACTGACGCGCTCGAACTGCCCGAGCCGTTCGCGACCGTGATCCGCCAACTCCCGGTCCGCCGCCGCGCCGGCACGGCCGAGCAGCTCCCGACCCGATGGCTGTTCCCCGGAAACCACGCCGGCACCCACATCACCCAGAACGCTCTAGCGAACCGGCTGCGCCGAACACTCGACATCCAGCCGAGGCAACTGCGCCTGGCCGCAGCCGAGCAGCTCACCCGAGAGATCCCGCCCGCGATGCTCGCCAGCATCCTCGGACTGCGCCCACTCACCATCGTCCGCATCAGCGCGAACGCTGGCGGCTCGTGGGCGAACTACGCCGCCGACCGGCAGACCTGACAGCGAGTATTCACGGGGTTCGAATACGCCAACCCTGCCAGTCCTGTAGCGGTGGAACGACTGGGCGAAGTTCAGGAAGGCCGCCCATGCCTCGGATTCGCGCAGCGCCTCGACCTGTGTCGCGATCGTCGCTTGCAGCTCCTCGGCCTCGGCACGACGCTCCTCGGCGCTCTTGGTGCTGGTGATCTTGCGGGCCATCTCGCTACCTCCGGTGACGGTATTAGTACTATTAGGGCCACTCAGACCCCCTCCACGTTTTCTTGCCGTGAAGGCACGAAGTGCCATTCAGGGCAGAGGAGGGAGTGCAACCCGCAGGGCGGTGGGGGAGAGAGTTTTCGGCCGATGTGAGGAGCGCAGCGACGCGGCCGAAAAGTCTCGGAGGAGCCGGCGGCGCAGCCGCTTGCGCGGACGACGAGGCCCGTAGAATGCCGCAGGCTTCACGGCGAGAAAACGAGCGCCGCAGGCGCGAGAAGCAGCCGGCCGCGTGCGGCCGTCGTTCACGGCCCGCAGGGTCGCGGGGAGTGCGAGGGCGCCGGCCCTCGTGTCGGCCGGCGGCCGACTCGCTCAGGCGATCCGCTCGTCTCCCAGCATCGTGTCGACAGGATCGGGCGCGATCGCTCGGCGGCCTTTGCTCGCCGTCGATGCCGTAGCCGCGCCGCTCAGCAGTGCACGTGCCATCCGGAAGTCGGCTCGACCGTTAGCGTCCCGCGGGTGTGCGCCATAGGCGTTTGTTCCCAAGTCGGGGAGGAGTGCGAGCTGGCCGGGTCCGGGTCGGCGGCTCGGGTGGGTGCGGCGTGGGGCGCGCATCCACGTCTCCTCGGCCTGCCACCACGCCCACAGCTCGCGCTCGACCGTGTAGCGGGCTGCGCGCGCCTGCAGTCGGCCGTCGACGTCGAGCTGCACGGCGGCGGCTCGACGGTAATCCACCGATCGCCGTCGCCATCCGTGGCGGGTGAGGACGAGGACGCCGGCACGGGTGAGCCGATCGAGGGCCGGCCGCACCTGGTTGACGGTGCATCCTGCGGAACGAGCGAGCGCGTCGACGGGTTGAGGATCCGTTGTGGTGCGGGCGTACATGTTCCCCGCGTGGAAGCCGAGCCCCGGTCCCAGCGTGAAGAGGTCGTGGGCAGCGTCCCGGGTTCTCTGGGTCAGGGTAGCCAGGAGGGTGGATCGTTCTGCGGACCCTGCCCCTGCGGGGCGCGGGTCCGCTTGTGACCGACTTGTAGATGCAGAGCTGGGGATAACCGATTGAGGGTCGATGGTCCAGTGCGCACCATGTGGACCATCGGCAGCGCGGGTCTGGGCGACCCACCCGTCCGCGGCGAGCCGTAGGAGCGCCGTCCTGGCCGTCTCCCGGCCGATCCCGGCAAACAGGGCGAGGCGGCGGGTATCGGCCTCTAGAGAGGCGCTGAGGGCTTTCAGGGCGAGCATGCACAGGACGTCGAGCACGCGGCGGTCGGCTGGGCCTCCTCGGTGGGCCCAGCGGCCGGCAGATGCGTCCGCTCGCGCCTGGACGTGGCGGACGTGGGCGGCGATCGCGTCGGCGCGGGCGTCGAAGGTGGGGTCGTCTCCGACCTGCCGGTCTGTGGTGGCCACGAACCGTACGGCCTTGTCCCATTGCCGGCGGAGGACGTGTGCGGCTCCGCCGCGGCCGCGAGGGCGGCGCTGTAGGCGATCGCGGTAGGACCGGACGTGCTCTAGGCCCGGTGCGTCGTCGACGAGCGCAGCGACGTCGGCGTGACGCCATCTGGCGGCCGCGGCGCCGACGAGGATGCGCCAGAGTACTGCGGAGGCGTCGCCAGAGGCAGCGTCCTCGCGCAGTGCGGCGGCGCTGCGTGCGGTGAGCTCGCGGCGCGGGCCGGGGAGGTACAGGCGGCCGTGCTCGTCGACGGGGATCGGGCGCTTGGGGTCGATACGCCCTGCGGGCTCAGCGCCGTTACTGAGCTTGGCCAGGGCCTCGACCAGGCCACGCACCTGCGCGGCCGTGGTCGTGGGGGTGGTGAGCATCCCGAGGTCGCCGCGCAGCACCGTCGAGCGGCCGCCGTGGCGGTGCGGGGCACCTGGCGGGCGCAGGCAACCGGTCTGCGGGTTCGTCAGGGGAACGATGTCGAGTGTTGGGCACACGTTGCGCAGGAAGTGCGCGAGGGTGGCGATCGTGCCTGCGTCGACGCTCTCGGAGAGAGCGGCCCAGACGTGGCGGCCGTGTGAGGGGCCGGACTCGCAGACTACGTGCTGAATGCCGGCGTCCGTGAGGAGGCCGGCGATCACGTCAGCGTCACGAGCTGCCGCGGCCGCGGCACCGGGCGTCTTGGCGTCGAGGTCGAAGCCAAGGAAGCGGAAGCGTCCGCTGGCGTCGGCCAGGTACATCGCCCACGGGCGCGTGGGCTCCTTGCCGTCGACGCGGCGGTGCGAGGGGTAGCGGTTCTGAACGTCGCCGTAGGCGTCGACGACAGCGACGCGCACGCTCGGCCGAGGGCTGATGGCCGCGGTGAGTATCCACGACGCGCCAGGAGCGCCGGAATATGCATAATCCGTCGCGAGGGTTATGATGGCACCGTCTTTCACGTAGTGGTTGACACAAACAGGCCCCGGTCGCCAAACCGGTTCCTCACATCGCTTGATCTGTTTCCGTCGCCAAACAGTCCAGATCAGGCACTTAGCTTCGGCCCCCGTCTCGCAAGAGGCGGGGGCTTGCTCGTTAAGCCGCTGTGATGGGCAGCTCCTCGTATTCGTGACGTGGGGGGAGCGCGGGCGCGTATTCGGGCATGCCGACTTCGCGCGCGAGCAAGGACGCGATGTAATCGTTGACGCTCATTCCTCGGGCCTCCGCTTCTTCGCGGACGGCCTCTCCGAGAGGGTTAGCTACACGCGAGATGAGGGCCTGACGGTCGCCTTTGCTGTGGCGGCCGCCACGGTATCGCTGCGCTGTCATGTTCGTGAGCCTAGGGGCGTTAAGAAACTGATTCTGGTAGGCCACGCGGGCGTGTTGCATCACTTCGCCTCCGATGGCGTGACCTCGATCGTGCATACGACGTCGCCCATGCGCAGGCTGGTGCCGGGTTCGATCGTGTAGGGCACGCCTGGCTCGAACCGGCGGGGTGGGTCGGTCTGCGTCTCGATGCCGTTGCCGCTGTGGTAGTCGGTGACGACGATGCGGCCCTCGTCGTCGACGTCGATGAGGGCGTGGGTGCGTGAGAGCATCCGCTCGGGGCTCTCGACGGCGATCGGCTTGCGATCGCCTACGGCGATGGGATGGCGGCCGAGCACGACGCTCTCGCTGGTGTCGACCGACTCCTGGGTGGTGAAGCGCAGGCGCAGGCGCGGCCGCGTGTTGGCCGGGGGAGTGGGCTTGGCCATGACCGTGTGGTCCAGCTCCTCGACGGGGACCACCACGGCGCGCACGAAGGGCAGCTCCTCGACGGTGGTCGCGGCGTCGGGGACGACGGCCTTGACGTCGATGGGGTCGGCTTCCACGCGGTGAGGCTCGGGCGTCTTGCACTGGACGCACACGGCCTCGGTGACGGGTTGGAGTCGCCGGCAGATGCGGCAGCGTCCCTCGTGGACGGTGAGCCCGTCTGCCGGCGGGATCGTGCCGGCGGCATCGAGGAGCTGCACGATGCCCTCGGGCCGAACCCCGAGCGTCCATGTCTGGCTGCTGTCCTTGACGGTGAGGCGCACCGGCCGGTGCAAGCGGATGGCGATCGCTACGCATCGGGCGATCATGCCGGTTCGCAGCTCCTCGACGCTGGTGGCTTCGCAGGGCCGCTCAGTGCCGTTGATCGTGATGCTGCCGATGTACGTCGGTGGAGCATCTGTGAGCTGGTCGCTGGGGCCGTGGATGCTGGCGACGACTTTGGGCCAGTCCGCGACGGCTTCTGATGCGCGGAGGGCCTGTGTGGCGCTCATAGCCCGCGGGCGACGGCGGCCGCGGCGGCCAGCCACGCCCGTTGCGTCGAGGGTCGCAGAGCGCCGTAGTGCAGCACGCCGTCGACCATTGCCTGGTCGAAGGGGATCGTGACGGCTTCGCGAGTGATGTCGCGGTAGCCGGCGGCGACGCGCTGCATGTCGGCCGGGGTGGCCTTGGGGTCGGCCTGCGTGACGATCACCACGGCGTTGTCGGCCAGCCGAGCGGATCGCTCGTCGCGGTCGGCCAGCGCTTCCAGGAGAAGCGCGCCGGCCTCGGCGTGGTCGTCGCGGGTGGTGGTGGCCACCACGAGCTGGTCGGCGTGATCGATCATCCGCCGCCACATCGGATCGGACTCGTCGTTGCCGGAGTCGATGAAGATCAGCCGGTAGTACTTGCTGGCGACGGCGTGGATGGCGTCGACGTCCTCGGGCTCGATGCGCTGCTCTTGGGCGAGCGCCATCGGCTTGGACCGGAGAACGTCGAAACGGTCGCGGGTCTGGTGGTGCACGTAGTGGGCGAGGTCGGCGGACTGGGCGCTGGTGCTCAGGAGCCGATCGACCTGGGGCAACAACTCGAGCAACGTCGACTCGTGCGGCCCCTGCTCGGTCCGCCAGCCGAGCGTGCCGCGGGTCTGGTTGTTGTCCCAGGCGAGCACGCCTGCGCCGCCGTAGCGGGCGAACACGCCTGAGAGGAGGACCGTGCTGGGGGTCTTGCCAGCGCCGCCCTTGCCGTTGACGATCGCGATCGTGCGCGGGCCGGGCCAGTGCTGGGAGACGGCGAGCACGTCGGCGCGCTCTGCGCGCTCCTCCTCGCTGGGGCTCATGCGGATGCCGGCGCGCGTTGCCAGGCCGCGCCACCCGGTGGTGGCCGGCTCCTCGATCTGTTCCCGCACCAGGAACGACTGGCGCATGGCTCGACGTGTCGGAAGGTCTGCCCTCGGCGCCGCGGCGGCCGTGGCGGTGACCCATGAGCCGGGGCCGGCCGACGCCGCGCCGGTCTCGTCGGCCTCCGCCTGCTGGGGGGCAGGTTCCGCAGCGGGCTCAGGGGCCTGCGGTCGTGCTTCGCGGCTGTCGTCCTCGGTCACGGTCTGGTCCGGGTGGATGATCAGCGGCCATTCCCCGGCGGGGTCACGGGTGAGGACGTGCAGCGGCCGGCCTAGCTGTTCGGCGCGGGCCGCGACGATCGCGACGACCTGAGCGCGCGCCTCGTCGACGTCGCCTGCGGCAACCTCCGTGACGGTGCCACCGATGGATACCTGGGCGGTGCCGTCCTCGTTGAGGGTCGCGGTGGCGCGGGGCCAGGCGGCTGCTTCCGTTGTCGTGCTCATGTGGGTGTTTCTCCTTCCGCTCATCCGCCGATGGTGATTCCCACGGTCTTCATGAAGGCCACGGGATCGGTGGGGGAGCCGTTGATCATCACTTGAAAGTGGAGGTGACAGCCGGTGGAGTCACCAGAGGAGCCGATACGGGCGATCTGCTGCCCTGCGGTGACCTTCTGGCCGTCCTGGACGAGGATGCCGGAGGCGTACATGTGCAGGTAGACCGTCTGCACGCCGCCGCCGTGGTCGATCACGATCGTGCCGTTGGAGCCGTAGCCGACGCCGAAGCCGGTGGCGATGACGGTGCCGGTCTGGGCGGCGTAGATGGGGGAGTCACAGCCACCGGCGATATCGACGCCGGCGTGGAGCTTGTACACGCCGCTGATCGGGTTCACGCGCATCCCGAAGGGATCGCTGATGGGGCCGGCGGCCGGAAGCGCCCAGCCCTGAGCGCTGACGGTACCGGTGCCGGTGCCGACCCCGGAGCAGACCTGGTTGCCGGTGCCGGTGCTCAGGCCGAGCTTGGCTCCGGTGAGCCCTTCGACGACGGCCACGGCGGCGTCCCAGTACTTGGCGTAGTAGTACGGGTCCGCGTTGACCTGGACCTTGTGCGCGGCGATCGTGGGCGCGAGGGAGTCGCGGTCGGTGATCGTGGCCAGCTTCTTGAAGAAGTTCGTTGCGCTGATGTAGGGGTCCATGCGGTCGCTGAGCGACCCCCATGCCCCGTTCGCGCGCTGCTGGAACAGGCCGCGGCTGTCCGGCCCTACAGCGTCGCCGTAGTTGAGCACACGCAGACCGGATTCGCCCATCGCCGTCATGACGCCGATGGTCTGGTCGCGGGAGCTGAGGTTGAGATCCTTGCCGGCCTGGATCACGTACGCGGCGTTCACGAGCTGGTCGTGCCCGTAGCCGCTGATCGTGGTGGCGGGCACCGTCTTGGGGTCGATGGTGACCGCGGCAGCACTGTTCCCGGTGGGGTTGCAGCTCGCGGACGCCGACGACGTGAGTAGCAGCATCCCGAACACCGTGGCGAGGATCAGCACGGGCACGGTGATGATCGCTACGAGCCCCCCAGACTTGCGATCCATCGTCAGTGTGTCCCTGCCGGAGGGGTGAATCGGCTGGCGAGCCAGGGCGACGCGCCGTCGCGTCGCGTGAGGATGATCGTGTAGGTGCCGGCGTCGGTGGGAACGTCCACCGAGACGGCGTAGGTGCTGCTGTCGTCGACGATGGTCCCGTTGCCGGTGAGCTTGTGCGCCGGGATGTTGGCGGGGTCGACGGACTGGTAGTCCTGCTGCGCCTGCGGCGTCAGGAGCGGCGACAGGGCCGCCCACCACTCAGTGGAACTGAGGTCCGGGCGCGCGAACGCCGTGAGCGCCTTCTCGGCCGCGGCAACGGCGCTACTGCGCTGCGTGGCGTCCCAGGCGGGTGCCGGGTTCGGGTTGACGGTTCCGCCGCCGGACTCGTCGTCGAGCTGGGTGCCGGGGGGAGCCGGTGTGAACGTGTTCAGGTCCGGGATGGAGACACCGGAGGGTGTGGGGGAAGGGCTCTCGGTCGGTCGCTGTTCGCTGTTACCGGCGCATCCGGCCAGCGCAACCGTGACCAAGACGACGCCGGCTAGACCGAGCGTGCGCTTTCCCCCCATTACCCCTCCTCGTGCTCCTCACCCCGCGCTGGCGGCTGTGTCCGCCGTGAGTTCGCCCCCTGCTCTAGAGCTTCCTTTAGTTCATCCCGCAGGATGAACCATGTAGCTCCGAGCTTGTAGCCGGGGATCACTCCGTCTTTGAGCCACTTGTAGACGCCGGGCTTCGTGAGGCCCAGCATCTCTGCAACCTCTGGGACGGTCAGTGTCTCCTTGCGCCCCTTGAACAGCGCATCAAGCCCTGACGTCACGGGGAACACCGGAAGCCGCAAGCGCATGCAGACAGTGTAAACGAAAAGTGGCTCTGTTGCACGCTGTTTATGCGTGTGTATCCCTGTAGCATGCTGTTGCTCCCAGTAGAACGATCGAGTATTCTTGTCGCGTTAGCGACGTCGAACACAATTATCGAGGGGGGAACGGTGAGCGACGGCATTAATCCATGGATATCCCGACCCACTGACCCTGAGCCGGCATCTCCAACGACCAGCGCACCGTCTGTTGCGCCGCCCACAGGCCCGGTCGGGCCTCAGCGTGGGGTTCCGGCCCCGGATCGCGTCGACCAGCTGCCGACGTACGATCGCCCGCAGACAGCGCCCCTGTGGTGGCTCGGAGCGCACGGTGGTTCTGGTGAGTCGAGCTTGGCCGCGCTCGTGCCTGACTGGCTTGCTGCCGATCACGGTTGGCCGCGTCCCCCAGCGGGGATGCCGGCGCGTGTCGTTCTCGTCGCCCGCTCCCACGCTTATGGGCTGCGTGCCGCCCAGGCGGCCGCAACGCAATGGGCGGCCGGCCTCGTTCCGCACGTGGAACTGCTCGGCCTCGTTCTCGTCGCTGATGCCCCCGGCCGGCTGCCGCGCCCGCTGCGCGACCTGGCCCAGGTGGTCGGCGGCGGTGTCCCGCGCACGTGGAACGTGCCGTGGGTCGAATCGTGGCGTCTGGGGGAGCCGCCGGCTCTTGCGGATGCTCCGCGGGAGGTTCATCGACTCGTCGATGAGCTGAGCGCGCTGGTCACACCCGGTGCAACGGGCACCACCTACCGAAAGGAACAGCGATGAGCACGCTGCACACCATCCTGACCGCGGCGAACGACTTCCTGGCGCATGTCCCGGCGGTCGACATTCCGAACCCGAACCCGCAGCAGCCGCCCGGCACGGGCGGCATCACCACGATCATGGCGTGGTTGAAGTGGATCGGGTACGCGGTGGTCGGCGGCTCGATCATCGTTGGCGGCATCCTGATCGCGGTCAGCTTCCGCCGCGGCGAGGGCCACGACGCCCTCCCGAAGATTCTCTGGCCGATGGCCGGCGCGATCGTGATCGGTGCGGGTGCCGCGTGGATCGGCACCATCGCAGGAGGGTGAGGTAGTCGTGAGCGACGAGAACCAGAACGAGAGCCAGAGCCCGTTCACACGTCCGGGCTTCATCGCCGCCGCAATCGTCGTCGCGCTGATCGTCGTGTGCGGGATCATCCTCGTGGCCGTCAACGTGGGCAAGGGGAGCCCTAACGCGGCTCCCACGTCCAGTACGAGCACGTCTCCCAGCGTCATCTCGTCGCCCGGCCCCGTGTCGGGCGACTCGAGCGTTTGCGGCCTCCGTGGGGTCCAGCTTTCCGGTACCGTCAGCGCGGCTCCCGAGACGTCATGGAAGTACCAAGATGTGCTCGCCTACCCGACGTCGCAGACCGCCGGCCCCGGTGCCACGGCCGCGTCCGGATACCGATACTGCTTCCAGCACACCCCCGAAGGAGCGTTGTTTGCCTCAGCAAACTTCGCGATTATGTCGTTCGATCAGTCGCTCCGAAGCACGTGGCTCCCGTACGTACTGGCCCCCGGCCAGAACAGGGACAGCCTGCTCAGCTCCGGGCTCAATGCAGCGAACCCATCCGGCATTCGAGCGTCGATCGCGGGATTCCGCGTGCTGTCGTACGACGGCGAGCACGCGCAGGTCGACGTCGCCTTCCAGGCCACGACTTCCGGCCAGATCGTCACTGGGTCGTTCGTCGCGAAGCTCATTTGGTCTGGCGGCGACTGGAAGCTCGACTCGTCCGCGCAGAACCCGGCGCAGGTTGATCAGCTTCCGAATCTTGCCGGGTACACGGCCTGGGCGGTGGGATGACCAATGGCTGGACAAGACTGCGGATTCCTCGGCACCGGCTGCGTCGTGCAGGACTGGGTGAACAGCGCGGTCGGTAATGCGATCGACAACATGGCGAAGGCGGTCCAGGAGGCTTTCGGTAAGGCGGTGGCCTCGCTGGGAACGGTGTGGGTGAACATCGGCACTCCGAACCTGACGGGATCGGGTGGCAGCTCGTCGATCGCCGCGGGGTCGTCGGCTCCGAATTCGGAGGGCATCACGACGGTGCTCAGCTATGTGACGTGGGTGTCCTTGGCCATCTGCGGTATCGCCATGATCATCCTCGGGATGATCGTGGCTTCTCGCTTGCGATCGGGGCAGGGGATTGCGGCGGTCGGCCGCGCCGGCATCATCTTGGGCGCGGTGGTCCTGATCAGCGGGGCGAGTTCGCTCGTCTCGACGATCATCGCCTCGGGGCCAAGCGGCGCCGGAGGCGCGGTCGCGTTTCTGCAGGCGGGGCTCTGGTGGTACATGGGCGCGCTGGCCGTGCTGTCGGTGATCATCGGCGGTGCCCGGATGGCGTGGGAACAGCGCGCCGAACCGGGACGGGAGACGCTGAAAAGCCTCGTGACGCTGATCATCGTCGCGGGTGCCGGCGTGACCGTCGTCGGCCTCCTCGTCGCGGCGTCCGACTCGTTCTCGGTGTGGATCATCAACAAGTCGCTGGACTGCGATGTGGCCGCGACCGGGTCCACGTGCTTCGGCACGAACGTGCTGAACCTGCTGGCGCTGACGACGAACCCGGCCGCGGGCGGCCTGGGCTCGCTGCTGATCATCATCTTGGGGCTGATCGCGATCCTCGCGACGGCGTTTCAGATCGTGCTCATGGTCGCCCGCGGGGGCATGCTCGTTATCCTGACGGGCATCCTGCCGCTGTCGGCGTCGTTCACGAATCTCGAAACCGGCAAGGCGTGGTTCCGCAAGAACGTCGGCTGGCTGCTGGCGTTCATCCTCTACAAGCCGGCGGCGGCATTGGTGTACGCGGCCGCGTTCCAGCTCGTCGGCACGAACGTGTTCAAGGACGACGGGACGGGCCTGCTGGCCGTGCTCACGGGCCTCATGCTGATGGTGATCGCGCTGTTCGCGATGCCGGCACTGATGAGGTTCGTCACTCCGCTGGTCGGCTCGATGGCTGGTGGCGCGGGTGGCGCGATGGGCGTGGCCGCTATGGCCGCGCTTCCGACCGGAGCTGCGGCGCTGGGACGTCTCGGGACGGGTAGCGGTAGCAGCGGCTCCGATGGGGGCACTGGGAGCACGAGTTCGACCGGCTCGACCGGATCGCCCTCGGGCAGCCGCGGCGGCGGCGGTGCGCCTACGTCTCAGCCCGGCGGCGGCGGTGGTGCGTCCACGGGTGCAGCGAAGTCGACTGGTGCGGCCACGGGCTCCGGTGGTGGAGCTGCGGCCGGTGGCGGAGCTGCGGCCGGTGGCGCGGCCGCTGGAGGCGGTGCTGCTGCGGGTGGCGCGGCGGGTGGTGCGGCCGCGGGTGCGGCTGCCGGGCCGATCGGAATGGGCGTGGGGGCAGCGGCCGGCGTGGTCGCTGACGGCGCGAAGAAGGCCGCACAGGCCGTTCAGAGCGTTGGCGAACAATCTACGGAGGGAGGCCCCAGTGGTGGCCGTTGATTCAACTCAGGAAGGCCCTCGGACCTACGGCAACTGGCGGCGTCCGACGTCGCCGGGCCTGCTGGGTCTGGGCACGGTGGGTACGGGCCTGCTGTTCGTGGCCCTGTTCGCGATCCTGATCGCGCTCATGTCTGCCGGCATCCTGGCAGCGCTGATCACCGCGGCGATCGCGGGCGGTCTGCTGCTCCTCCTGGTGCTCAAGAACGCCGATGGGCGCAGCGTCCTCTCCCGCGCCTCCAACCGGATCGGATGGGCCTCCGCCCGTTCGCGCGGGACGCACCTCTACCGGTCCGGCCCTCTGGGCCGCACCGAGTGGGGCACCTACCAGCTTCCCGGCGTTGCGGCAGCGACGCGGCTCAGCGAGCACACGGACTCCTACGGGCGTCCGTTCGCGCTCGTCTACACGCCCGTCAGCAAGACCTACGCCGTGGTGATCGGGACCGAGCCTGACGGCGCGTCGCTGGTCGATCCGTTGCAGGTCGACACCTGGGTTGCCGACTGGGGTCACTGGCTGTCCCACCTGGCCGACGAGCCGGGTATCGAGGGCGCTTCGGTCGTAATCGAGACGGCCCCGGAGTCCGGCACCCGCCTGCGCCGCGAGGTCGAGCTGAATCTCGACCCGGACGCTCCCGAGTTCGCCCAGGCGATGCTGCGGGAAGTCATCGACACCTACCCCGCCGGCTCGTCGACGGTGAAGGCGTTCGTGACCCTGACCTTCAACGCGATCCCGCGGAAGGGTGCACAGCCTCGCAAGCCGGACGAGATGGCGCGCGAGCTCGCGGCACGCCTGCCTGGCCTGACCGGCAACTTGCAGGCCACCGGGGCGGGTGCCGCTCGCCCCCTCGCGGCGCAGGAGTTGTGCGAGACGATCCGGATCGCCTACGACCCGGCGGCCGCACAGCTCATCGACGAAGCGCACGCCCAAGGTGAGACGCCCGAGCTGTCGTGGCCGGACGTCGGGCCGACCGCGCATCAGGCGTCGTGGTCGGACTACCGCCACGATTCTGCGACGTCGGTCACCTGGGCGATGACTCAGGCTCCGCGGGGAACGGTGCAGTCGGGTGTTCTCGCCCGGCTGCTGGCCCCGCATCGGGATATCGCTCGCAAGCGGGTGACGATCCTCTACAAGCCGATCGATCCGGCCCGTGCGGCCGGACTCGTGGAGTCCGACCTGACGGCCGCGCAGTTCCGTGCCAGCGCGACGCGAAAGCCGCAGGCGCGTGACACCCTCGCGGTGCGCGCCGCGGCCGCGACCGCGCAGGAGGAGGCATCCGGCGCCGGACTGGTGAACTTCGCCATCTTGGTCACCGCGACGGTGCTCGACCCGGCCAGGGAGCCGGAGGCGGCCGCCGCGATCGACAACCTGTCGGCCGGCGCGCGCCTGCGCGTGCGCCGTGTGTACGGGTCGCAGGACTCGGCTTTCGCGATGGCGCTGCCGTTGGGGCTGATCCCGACCAAGCACGTTCAGGTTCCCTCCACGCTCCGGGAGCGGGTGTG